>CADCUT010000131.1 GCA_902805975.1 uncultured Rubrobacteraceae bacterium
CCGGGTCCGATACACTGCGGCAGCGCCACCGCGGGCCGCGCGGGGCCGGGGCATTCTAAGGGGTTAGGGGGATGGATCGGTGGAAGATCTGGTGCTGTCGAACGCGCGCGTGCTGGACGGTAGGGGCGGGATCGCGGAGCGGGCGACGGTGCGCCTGTCCGGGGACCGGGTGACGCAGGTCGGGCGGGGCGTCGACACGAGGATTGGCGGCCCGGAGGGGATTGACCTCTCGGGCATGACGCTGATGCCGGCCCTCGTGGACGCCCACGTGCACCTCTCCTCGTACCCGACCCTCCCGCCGCCCCTGCGCGGGGAGGAGCCCCGCACGGAAGCCCTGCGCTACTTCGAGCTGGCCAACTTCGCCCGCGACCTCGCCTCGATGGGCGTCCTCACGGTGCGCGACGTCGGCAGCGAGGGCGACCACGCCCTCCACCTCAGGCAGGCCGTCCAGCTCGGACTTTGCCCGGGGCCGCGCATCCTGACGTGCGCGAGGATCGTCTCGGCCACCAGCCCGGGCTGCCGCATCTTCGGCACCATGTACCGCCCCGCCGACGGCCCCGACGAGGTCCGCAAGGCCGCCAGGGAGCAGCTGGCAGCCGGCGCCGACTTCGTCAAGGTCATGGCCACCGGCGCCCGCAGCGTGGTGCTCGAGAACCCCGAGACCGCCCAACTGACCCGCGGGGAGGTCCGCGCCGTCGTTGAGGAGGCCCACCGGCTCGGCAAGAGGGTCGCCGCCCACGCGGAGGGCCTGGAGGGTTCGCGCCTCGCTATAGAAGAGGGCGTGGACACCGTCGAGCACGGCCTCTCGTTGCACCGCGAGCCGGCCCTGCTCGAGAGGATGGCCGAGAACGACCAGACGCTCGTGCCGACGCTCTCCACCTTCCACGACGTCTCCGAGGACCACGCAGAGAAGTACCCGTGCGCGCTGGTCGGGCAGGCCGAGCGCCAGCGCGAGGAGGCCTACGAGACGCTGGCCGCGGCGAAGGCCGCCGGGGTGAGGATCGCCATGGGCTTCGACTCCTACCCGCTGGGCCAGAACGCCAGGGAGCTGGTCAGGATGGTGGAAGGGGGCCTCACGCCGATGGAGGGGATCGTGGCCGCGACCTCCGGCGCGGCCGACGCCCTGGGCTTGGGGGACGTGGGTCGCGTCGAGCGCGGCTCCGTCGCCGACCTCCTCGTCCTCGACGGGGACCCGCTGTCCGACCCGGCCGTCCTGCTCGACGCCGAGCGTATTAGCCTCGTCGTCCAGGGGGGCGAGATCCTCGTGGCCGCGCCCCGTCGAAGGTAGGGAACCCGAACAGGGTATACCGTCTCGGTGTCATAAGGACGCACGGCGCCCGATGTTGCCCTTCCAAAGCGTGATGAATTCGGAGAACCCCCTACAGCGAAGTTCGGGAAATACTATTTCACGCACTCGGATGAACACGCCTGCATCTTCTAGATCGTTGGGTGCAACAAGAGATTAGGAAGGCCGGGAGCCCGAGAACTATAGCGGAGCGCCTTGCGCCGCCCCTGTATATGCTTGGCAGTATACTCATCGTCTCATGGCAACTAGGGTCAAGGTGAGCGCGTTTGCGGGTGGTGCACTGAACTCCCAGGAGATCACCCACGAGAAGACCCTCGTCGGCTGCGCCCGCGAGGCCGAAGCCTTCGTCTCGACCATGTCGGACCTCGGGGACCGGATGGGCCCGCTCCTCTTGCAACTTCCGTCCTCGTTCACGGTCGAGGGCATGGGGGTCCTGGAAGACTTCCTGAACGCCCTGCCCGAGGGCGCGCGGTACGCCGTCGAGGTGCGCCACCGGAGCTGGCTCGGCTCGGACCTCCCGGAGATGCTGCGCGAGCGCGGGGTGGCGCTTGCGCTTATAGACTACCCGCGGATGCCGAGGATGGAGGAGGCCACGGCCGGCTTCTCCTACGTGCGCCTGCTCGGGAACCGCAGGGAGTTCCCATCGGGGCACACGCACCTCAAGAAGGAGCGCGACGAAGATCTGCGCTGGTGGTCGGACCTTACCGGACGGTTCCTGGAAGAAGGCAAGACCGTCTTCGTCTACGCCAACAACCATTACCAGAACCACTCGCCCTCTACGCTAGAGCGGTTCCTAAAGATCCGGCGCGGCCGGACTTGAGCGTCCCCGTCGTCTTCAGCACGGGCTCTCTCCACCCTTTCGGCCTCGACAGGGTCTTCGGGTGGGCGGCCGAAGCCGGGTTTGACGGTATGGAGGTCATGATGGACGACCGCTGGGACACCCACCAGCGCGCGTACCTGCTCGACCTCGCCGGGAGGCATGGGCTTCCCATCCTGGCGTTGCATCCCCCTATATATCAGGGCGCCTGGCGTCTAGGACCGGAGGAGACCCTGGTGCGCAGCGCGCGGCTGGCGCGCAGGATCTCCTGCCCACTCGTCGTCGCGCACCCGCCGCCGCCGGGACGCCCCCTGCGCCGCTGGACGGCGGGGACGCTCGCGATGGCCAGGGGGGAGGGCGTCACGGTCGCCGTCGAGAACATGCCCGCAAATGGTCCCGGTTTCTTCGGGGTGCGGCGCGGGAGCTGCCACCTGCCCGGGCACCTCGCCGGCGCCGGGGAGGTCACGCTCGACACGAGCCACGTCGGCGCGAGCGGATTGGATCTGCTGGCCGCGAGGGAGGCTCTGGCCGGGCAGCTGCGCCACGTCCACCTCTCTGACTCGAACATCATCGCCGGCAAGGACGAGCACCGGCTGCCGGGCAAGGGACGCCTGCCCCTCAAGCCTTTCCTGGCGGCGCTGGCCGCAGATGGCTACCCCGGGGCCGTGAGCCTGGAGCTCAAGCCCTGGCCGCTCGGAACGCCCGACCCGGCCGTGATCCTGGAGAGGATGCGCGCGGCGCTGGAGTACACGCGCGAAGGGCTCCGAGGAACGGCCGCCGAGGCCTCCTGATAAGCTCTTCGCAACCAGATCTAGAGGAGGATTCTTGAGGGACGAACGTCTGGAGAAGCTGGCGCGGGTGCTCGTGGACTATTCCGTCGAGGCGGGGGAGGGCGAGCAGGTGGTCGTCTTCGGGGAGGTCGGGGCCGAGCCGTTGGTCAAGGTGCTCTACAGGCGGCTCTTGCAGGTCGGGGCCGTGCCGGTTTTGCAGCTCCAGCTTCCGGGGATGCAGGAGATCTTCTTCGAGCACGCGCGGGACGTTCACTACAAGGCTATCCCTTCTATCCGTCGGTTCGTCTCCGAGGAAGCCGACGCGCAGATAGGTATCAAGGCCCCGTCGAACACGCGGGCTCTGGCGAACGTGGACCCGGCCAAGCAGCAGGCGCTCGCGGAGCTCAACCGGCCGCTCTCGGAGATCATGCTGGAGAAGAACCGCTGGGTGCTGACGCTCTTCCCGACGGCGGCCCTGGCCCAGGAGGCGGGCATGGGCCTCGCCGAGTACGAGGACTTCGCCTTTGGGGCGATGGGCCTCGATGAGGACGACCCCGTCCGCTACTGGCAGGAGAAATCCAACGAGCAGGCACGCCTCAAGGAACGCCTAGAGGAGGCAAGCGAATTGCGTCTCGTCGGGCCCGGCACGGACCTTACGCTCTCGGTTGCGGGGCGCACCTTCGTGAACTCCGCCGGGAGGCGGAACATGCCGTGTGGGGAGGTCTTTACGGGACCCATCGAGGACTCTGCCAACGGCCGCGTCCATTTCGGGGTGCCGGCGGCCATCGGCGGGCGGGAGGTGGCCGGTGTCACCCTGCGGTTCGAGGACGGGAAGGTCGTCGGGTCGGAGGCCGAGAAGGGCGGGGAGTATTTGGAGAGTCTGCTCGATACCGACGCCGGGGCACGGTACCTGGGTGAGATCGGCATCGGCACCAACTACAACATCGGCCGGGCGAGCGGCAACGTGCTCTTCGACGAGAAGCTCGGCGGCACCGTCCACCTCGCCATCGGCCGCTCCTACAAGGAGACCGGCGGCATCAACGACTCGAGCGTCCACACGGACCTTGTCTGCGACCTGCGCAAAGGCGGCGAGCTCTACGCCGACGGGGAGTTGATCCAGCGCGACGGCAAGTTCCTAGAGTTCGACCTGGGGGGTTAGAGGATGCAGGGGGACACGATGCTGCGGGTGGACAACGTCAGGGACGAGGCGGCCCTTGAGGCCGTCCGCGACGCGCTGGACCGGCTGGATGTCGACTACCGGTTCGCGCACGCGGAGCCCGACGAGGACCGCTTCCCGCAGACGGCCTACTTCTACGTCCCCGACGCCGCGGCGGACGCCGTGGAGGACGCGATGCGGGATCTCTCAGAGGAGCACGGCTTCGACGCCGAGACCCTTTGACACAGGGTCCGGCGAAGCTTCCCGACGGGCGGGGTTTTGATCGGGAGATACTGGCCCTGGCGCTGCCGGCGCTCGGGGCGCTTGCCGCGGAGCCGACCTACTTGCTGGTGGACACGGCCATCGTCGGGCACCTGGGCACGCCGCAGCTCGCGGCGCTCGCCATCGCGGCGACGCTCTTAAGCACCGGCATAACGCTCTTCAACTTTCTGACCTACGGGACGACGGCGCGGGTGGCGCGGCTGCACGGGGCCGGGGAGGTCGCGGCGGCGGGCAGGATCGGCTCGCAGGCGCTCTGGATCTCTGTGGCGCTCGGGGCCGGGCTGTTGTTCTTAATCCTGCTCTTCGCGGCCCCTGCGGTGGCGGCGATGGGCGGGAGGGGAGAGACGGCCGAGATGTCGGTCACGTACCTGCGGATCTCGGCGCTCGGGGTCCCTTTCGCCATGATAGCGCTCGCCGGGCAGGGATTCCTGCGGGGCGTTGGCGACCTGAAGACGCCGCTCGTCATCCTGGTCGCGGCGAACGCGGCGAACGCCGCGCTCGAGGTACTTTTCGTCTACGGGTTCGGGTGGGGGCTCGCCGGGTCGGCGTGGGGGACGGTGATCGCTCAGGCAGGCATGGGCCTCGCGTTCGTCTACTGGCTGCTGCGCTACCCGGCGGACTCGCGCCGCCCGAACTGGACGACCATGCGGCCCCTGCTGCGCGTCGGCGGGGACATAGCGGTCCGGACGGGGGCGCTCCTGCTCTCCTTCATGCTGGCGAGCGCGGTCGTGGCGAGGATGGGGGAGGCGTCGCTGGCGGCCCATCAGGTCGCGTTCGGGCTCTTCATCTTTCTCGCGCTCGTGCTCGACGCCGTCGCGATAGCCGGCCAGATCCTCGTCGGCCGGCTCCTCGGGGCCGGGGATGCCGCCGCAGCCCACGCCGCCGCCCGGCGCATGATCTTCTGGTCCGTCGTCGTGGGCTGCGTCTTCGCCGTCACGCTGCTGGCCGGGACCGGGACGATCCCCCGCCTCTTCACCGGGGACCCCGAGGTGGTGGCGAAGGCCGGGGAGCTCTGGCCCCTATTCGCGCTTATGCAGCCGGTGGGTGCTGCCGTCTTCGCCCTTGACGGCATCCTGATCGGGGCGGGCGACACCCGCTTTTTGAAGTGGTCGATGGTCGCGGCCCTCGTAATCTTCGCCCCTCTAGCCCTCTGCGCGCTCGCCTTCGGACTCGGGGTAACCGGCGTCTGGGCAGCCCTCAACGTCCTGATGCTCGTCCGCCTCCTCTCCTGCGGCGCGCGCTTTCGCGGCCGGAGATGGGCCGTCGTCGGCGCATCTGCTTGATCGCGCGGACGCCGGGACCAGACCCACCCATCCGCGCACGATCGCCTCGGCAGCAGCGACGGAGGTTCTCGTTCCCATCGTGCCTATGCCCCACCCGAACCAAAGCCACAAGGTACCGGTCAGATCCGAGGCGGCGCAGAGCGCAGGCCACAGCGGGCTGGTTGCAGATAGCTCGGTCTTCGGAGACTCGTTTCTCTAGAAGACCGCTTCAGCCCACGAGAGAGCGGCCCCCGAAGGGGCCGCGTCGTCTCCGAATCTTGCTCTCTCTAGGTATTGCTGCGGCGCCTGTTGCGCCTGCGCCGCCGACGCCGCCGCTTGCCGCCGCTGCGGGAGCGGTCTGTTGTGCCGGTCTGGGCCGGGGCCATCTCGGTGAACTTGGCCATCTGTTTCGCCTCCTGTCTCGTGGTGCTCCGTCAGCCTTACGAACCCTATGATGCCCCCCACGCATTAGGCCCCCATTACAAAGGGGTGAGGGGTCTCTCATCCCCGAGGGATATCCTGGATCTCATCAGGGTAAGTCCCGGGCGGTCCGTTCCATGAGGTCCGGGGTGGCGGCGTGCCTTCTCGTGGGGATCCGGGGCGGGAGTTGGTGGGCACGATTTCACGTTCGGGCATCGGGGCCGGGTTTATACTCCTCCTACGGTCGATCAGTACGTGGCAGATGGGGTGCATGACCTTGGCGGAGATCTCCGAGACGGCGCGCGAAAGAGGGCGTTAGGATGCGCTACGACAGTGTCTTCCTGGACGTAGACGGGACGTTGCTGTGGGTGGATCTCGACGTGGAGGGCTACGTCGAGGACCTCTCTCCGTACGCCGGCGGCAACGGGGGGTTGACGGCCGAGAGGGCGTCCGGGCCGGTGTGGGGAAGTCTGCGGCGGCACATCCGGCAGAACATAGAGCACCGGACCGCGGAAGACCTCGCGCGGTTCAAGCGCCGCAACGCCGAGCGGACGGCGGGGGAGCTCGGCATCGCGGCCCCGTCCGAATTCCTTACCGAGGTGGCGGAGCGCAGGATCTCCTTCAACCCCTACCCCGAGTCGATCGAGGTTCTTGAGGAGCTGAAGGACCTCTCCGTGCCCCTGTACGTCGTCTCCAACTGGGACATAGAGCTTGAGAAGGTGCTCGAAGACCTCGGCTGGACGGGCTACTTCGACGGCATCGTCGCCTCCGCGGTGCTCGGCGTCGAGAAGCCGCGGCGCGAGATCTTCGACGAGGCGCTACGCCTGTCCGGTCTCCGGGCCGAACGGGCGGTCATGGTCGGCAACGACCCCGTCTCCGACATCCGGGGGGCCTTCGAGGCGGGCGTCGACTCGGTGTTCGTGGCCCGCAAAGATCAGGCGGCGCCGGAGGCGACCTACGTCCTCCCGGACCTCCGCGGGCTGCCCGGGATCGTGCGGGGCTAGGGCGATGGGAACATTCGACGGTCCCCGCATCGAGCGTGCCGTGCGGGAGATCCTCGCCGCCATCGGCGAGGACACGTCCAGAGAAGGTCTCCGGGAGACGCCCGCCCGCGTGGCGGAGGCCTACGCCCGGCTCTTCTCGGGGCTGCACGAAGATCCGCTCCGCCACCTCGACATCTCCTTTGACGAATCAGCCGAGGACCTCGTCCTGATGCGAGACATCCCGTTCGTAAGCGTCTGCGAGCATCATCTGTTGCCGATGATCGGGCGTGCGAGTGCTGCCTACCTACCGGCCGGCAAGGTACTCGGCTTCTCCGAGATAGTGCGCCTCGTCGAAGGCTACGCCGCCAGGCCCCAGATCCAGGAGCGCCTCACCGCGCAGGTGGCCGACGCGCTCCACGATGGCCTCGGCTCCCGCGGCTCGCTCGTCGTGGTCGAGGCCCGGCACACCTGCATGGCCGCCACCGGCGCCTGGAGCCCCGGCACGACCGCCGTCACCTCCGCCGCGCGCGGCATCTTCGCCGAAGACCCCGCCCGACGGGCCGAGGTCATGGCCGCGATCACTTAGGCTTCAGGCGACGGGGGAAGTTCTCCCGCGATATAGCGGCCGGGCGGCGATCCTACTGCGCTCTTGAAGCCTGTAACCTGAAGCCTACTCCGCCACCTTCACGGCCTCTTTATCCGGGATACCGGCGAGGGCCGCGCCCGCTATGCCGGCCTCGTTGCGCATCTTGGCGGTGACGATCTCGGTGCGGGCGGTCAGGTGGGGGAAGAACTTCTCCGCCTTCTTGCTGATACCGCCGCCGACGACGATCAGGTCGGGCCAGAGGAGGTCTTCGATCTTGTGCAGGTACTCGTCGAGGCGCTCGGCGTACTGCTCCCAGTTCAGGTTCTCCTGTTTGCGGGCGCCGTCGGCGGCGCGATGCTCGGCATCCTGGCCCTGGATCTCGATGTGACCGAGCTCCGTGTTCGGTATGAGCCTGCCCCCGACAAAGAGGGAGGTGCCGATGCCGGTCCCGAGCGTCAGCATGAGGACTACCCCGTCGGCGTCCCGTCCGGCGCCCCACCGCATCTCCGCCAGGCCCGCCGCGTCGGCGTCGTTGACGACGCCGACGGTCGCGCCGAGCTCTCTCTCCAGAGCCCCGCCGAGGTCGAACCCGATAGCCGAGTCGTCTATGTTCGCGGCCGTGTGGACGATGCCGTCTTTGATCACCGCGGGAAAGCCGCACCCTACCGGCCCGTCCCACCCGGACTCCCGGACGACGCGACCCGCCGTCCGCACTATCGCCTCGGGCGTGGCGGGTTGGGGTGTCTTGATGCGCGTTCTCTCCCCGGTCAGGGCGCCGGTCTCCGTATCCACGGGCGCCCCCTTTATGCCCGATCCGCCAACGTCCAGCCCAAAAACTTCCAAATCTAACCTCCCCAAAGAGTTGGCGACATTCTAACGAAACACCCTCGCCTCTTGCTGCGCCGTCGAGTCCTGGCGGTGCGTCCCAGAGGCGCCTTGTGGTTGCGGCGTTCGTGAAACCCGGCGACGAGTTTCACGTATTAAAGTCCCACGCGAAAGTCCAGGCAAGGTTCGAACAGGAGAACGGAGACGGCCCCCTTGAAGACCAGAATTTTGAGTTTTGCGTTGCGGGCGGCGGGGGCCACGGGGGTGGCCTTCCAGGAGTTCGCCCGGTGGATGTCCCCGTGGGGTTGGAGCAGGCGGGATCTCTCACCTGTGCTGCGAGAGATGCGGGAGGAGGGCTTGACGGAGCTCACCGAGAACCCCGCCGGCGAGATCATCGCCTTGCGCCTCACCCGGGAGGGCGAACGCGAGATGGCCTCCCGCGCCACACGCTGAAAACGGGCCGACACGCTTCTGGGTGAAGCTTCAGGCTACCGCGAGGCGCCGGCCAGCTAGCGGGGAAGGCGACAGAGGGGTGTCGCTACGACCTCGGGAACACGAGCGCGGGGCCTGAGACCCCGACGGCGACGCGCTCGCCGGGCCTGAAGCCGGGACCGCCCCCGAGGCGGGAGCAGAGCACGGGCCCCGAGTCGAGACGCAACTTGATAAGCTGGTCGTGACCGTAGAACTCGCGGGAGATCACGGTGGCCCCGGCCTCATCACCCGAGACGCCGCCGTTGTGCAAAGCCCTCAGGCGCAGGGCTTCCGGACGGAGCATGGCCTCGACGCTGCCGGTGCATTCGCCGCAGGCCGGGACCTCGCCGAGCACGCAGCTGAGTCGGCCGTTCTCGTGGGTCCCCGGGATAAAGTTCGCCTCGCCCACGAACTCGGCGATCCTGCGGCTGGCCGGGTTGTGGTAGAGGACCTCGGGCGCCGCCTTCTGGACGACGGTGCCGTCCATCATGACGGCGACCTCGTCGGCCAGGCTCAGGGCCTCCTCCTGGTCGTGGGTGACGAAGACCGCTGTTGCGCCGGCGTCGGCGAGTATGTCGCGCATCTCCGCCCTGACGCGGACGCGCAGCGCGGCGTCGAGGTTGGAGAAGGGCTCGTCCAGGAGGACGACCTCGGGGCCGGGGGCGAGCGCCCGCGCCAGCGCCACCCGCTGCTGCTGCCCGCCGGAGAGCTCGTGGGGCATCCGCCCGCCGAGCCCTTCGAGGTGGGCGAGCGCGAGCACCTCTTCGACACGGGCCTTCTTCCCGCCGGGGAGGCCGTAGGCGACGTTCTGGGAGACGGTGAGGTGGGGGAAGAGGGCGTAGTCCTGGAAGACCATCCCGACCCGCCGCTTCTCCGGGGGGACGTTCACCCCCGGCCCCGCGACGATCCTGCCGCCGACCTCGACCGTGCCGGCGTCCGGCGCCTCGAAGCCGGCGATCAGGCGCAGGGTCGTCGTCTTGCCGCACCCGGAGGGGCCCAGCAGGGCGAGCACCTCCCCGCGCCCGACCTCGAGGTCGACGTCGCGGACCGCGGCCACGGGGCCGTAGGAGCGGGCGACGCCTGAGAGGCGGACGGCGGCGCTCACTTCGCCCCCTCCCTGATGACCAGCAGGTAGAGCGGTATCGCCGAGATCCCGATCAAGAGCAGGGCTGGCGCCGCGGCCCGCGCGAAGAACGCCTCCGAGGTCGCGCCCCAGATCCTGGTCGCGAGCGTCTCGAAGCCGGTCGGCCCCAGCAGCAGCGTTGCGGGTAACTCTTTCATCGTCGTCAAGAATACCAGGGCCGCGCCCGCAAGGATGCCAGACCCCGCGAGCGGCGCCGTCACGGTCGCCGCGACCCGTGCAGGCCCGCGTCCGAGCCCGCGCGCGGCCTCCTCGACGCTCGGCCTTACCTGCAAGAGCGCAGACCGGGTGGTGCCGACCGCCTGGGGCAGGAAGTGGATCGCGTACGCGAACACGAGCAGCCCGAGCGTCTGGTAGGCCCACGGCGCGTAGTTGGCCCCGAAAAAGACGAGCGAGAGCGCGAGCACGATGCCCGGCAGCGCGTACCCGAGGTATGTGGCCTTCTCCACGAGCCCCGAGACCCTCCCCCGAAACCTGACCGACAGGATCGCCACCGGCAACGCCGCCAGCGCCGTAACGGCCGCGGCCAGACCGGAGGCGTAGACGGAGCTCCACGCCGCGTTCCACAGCGGGCGCAGCGGCTCGCCCTCCGCCAGCCCGCGCGCGAGCCAGAACCCGAGCACCCCGACGGGGGCTACCAGCGCGAACAGGACGATCGTGCCGCAGAACAGTAGCGCCGGCAGCCGCCAGCGCCCGAGGGCGACCGTCGCGGCCGGGCGGGACGCGGCGTTCCCGTGGTAGCGGGCCCGGCCGCGGGTGCGGCCCTCGACGAGGAGGACGGCGATCGTGAGGGTGACCAGCATCAGGGCCAGGATCGCGGCCGGCGTCCGGTCGAAGGCCGAGCGGTACTGGATGTAGATCTCGTTCGAGAAGCTTTGGTACTGCAAGAGCGAGACGACCCCGAAGTCGCTGAGACAGTACAGCGCGACCAGCAGGGCCCCCGCCACGATCCCCGGCCTGAGCTGCGGCAGCGTAACCCGGGCGAACGTCGCCCACGCCCCGCTACCTAAGCTCCTCGCCGCCTCCTCCATCGCCGGGTCAACCCCCCGCAAGGCGCCCCTGACGGTCAGGAAGACGTAGGGGTAGGAGAAGAGCGTCAGGGCGAGCGCGGCGCCCGGGAAGCCGTAGATCTCCGGCAGCCGCTCGACGCCCAGAGGCTCTAGCCATCCCTGGAGCATCCCGCGCGGCCCCAGCACGCTCACCAGCACGAACCCGCCGACGTAAGAGGGTATGACGAGCGGCAGCGCCGCGAGCACGGCCCAGACCCCCCTCCCCGGCAGGTCCGTCCGGCCGGTAAGCCAGGCGAGCGGCACGGAGATCGCGACCGAAGCGGCGGTGACGACGCCGGCCAGCAGCGCGCTCCGGCCGAGCACGGCCAGCGTATCGCCGTCGAGCACGACCTCGGCGATCTCCTCCCACCCGCCCTCGAACGAACGCACCACGAGGTAGACGAGCGGCAGCGCCATCGCCGCCACGACGAGCCCGGCCAGCCCGCCGAGCACCAGCGGAGGCCGGCGGCGCGGACGCGTCCCACGCCCGCTCGGGAGCGCCGTGGGTGCCTTCATCCTAGAGAACTCCCGTCTCCTGCAAGAGCTCCAGGGTGCCACCGAGGTCGTCGAGGTCGCTCAGGTCGACTTGGGGGCTCTGTATGTCAGAGAGGGGAGGCAACTCCTCGTTTACCTCGACGCCTTCCACTAGCGGGTACTCGTAGGTCTCGTCGGCGAAGTACTGCTGGGCCTCTTCCGAGAGGGCGAACTCGAGGAACTCACGTCCCGCCTCGGGGTTCTCCGCCGTGTCGAGCACCCCCGCGCCCGCCGCGAGGACGAGGGAGCCGGGGTCCCCGCCATCGAAGAAGTAGTTGGCGGCGGGCAGGTCTTGACCCTGCTCCTCCTTGACCTGGAAGAGGTAGTAGTGGTTGACGAAGGCGGCCTGGACCTCGCCCGAGGCCACGCCCTCGACGGCGCTCAGGTTGTCCGGGTAGACGAACGGGTCGTTTGCCTGGACGCCTTCGAGCCACTCGCGCGCCCGGTCCTCCCCCTCGAGGACCCGCAGCGCGGTTACGAAGGCCTGGAACGAACCGTTGGTCGGGGCCCACCCGATCCTGCCCTCCCACTCGGGGTTCGTGAAGCCGAAGATCGAGTCGGGAAGGTCGCCCTCCTGCAGCTCCTCGGTGTTGTACGCGACGACCCTGGCCCGGCCCGAGGTGCCGACCCAGTCCCCGTCGTCGGCCTTGAACTCGGCCGGGACGGAACCTAGGATGTCGTCGGGCAGCTTGGTGAGCCGCCCCTCGTCGTCCAGCGCCCCTAAAGCGCCGGGGTCCTGGGCGAAGAAGAGGTCCGCCGGGCTGTTCTCGCCCTCCTCCAGGATGGTGGCGGCGAGCTCGGCGGTCTCCCCGTAACGGACCTGGACGTCCACGCCGCTCCGCTCCTCGAACTGCTCGAAGATGGGGCCGACCAGCTCCTCGCTGCGGCCCGAGTACACGACCAGCGATCCCTCGCCGGGCGCGAGCGCCTCCTGCGCGGTCGTCTCGCCGCCGGTCGTCTCCCCCGAGGTGCTCTCCTGGGACGAGCCCCCGCTGTTGCCCCCCTCCGGGGGCGGCTGGCCGCAGCCGGCCGCCGCGGCGAGGAGCGCGAGCAGGGCCAGCGCGAAGACGAGGTTACCCCTTGAGATCAAGTCCGACCTTCCCTTCCAACTCCGCGCCATCCTTGCCCGACGCGGTAACCGTTCCTAATGATAATCGTTTGCAATAACTCTGGAGGGAGAGTAATCTACGGCGCTGTGTTACGTCAAGGGTCAGGCGGGTGGTTTGTGAGCTGGATCAAGGGCGCCCCGTGAGCCGCGTCCTGGTGACGGGTGCTGCGGGTTTTATAGGTTCGCACCTGGTGGACCGTCTGCTGGCCGAGGGGCGGGACGTGGTCGGCGTGGACGCCTTTACCGGCTACTACTCCCGTCGCACCAAAGAGCGGAACCTCGAGGACGCCCGGGGCAACGAACGATTCCGCCTCGTCGAGGGCGACCTGCTCGACCTCGACCTCGACGCGCTGGTCGACGGCGTCGGGTGCGTGGCGCACCTCGCGGGGGAGCCGGGGGTTCGCCGGAGCTGGGGGCCGAACTTTCCGCGCTACGTGGCGCGCAACGTCCTCACCACGGAGCGGCTGCTGGAGGCCGCCGGGAGGGCGGGGGGGACGCGGTTCGTCTACGCCTCATCCTCCTCCGTCTACGGGTCGGACCCGGGGAGGCCGGTCGGCGAGGACCATCCGCGGGCGCCAGCTTCTCCTTACGCGCTCTCCAAGCTCGCGGCCGAGGAGCTCGTGGGGCTCTACCGGCGGGAGAGGGGCGTGCCGGGGACGGTCCTGCGGTACTTCACCGTCTACGGGCCGCGCCAGAGGCCGGAGATGGCGCTCTCGCGGTTCCTGTTCTCCGCGCTCAGGGGCAGGCCGGTGGACGTGTTCGGCGATGGCGGGCAGCAGAGGGACATGACCTACGTCTCGGACGCCGTGGAGGCGACCGTCGCCGCGCTCGGGGCGCCGCCGGGCGTCTACAACGTGGGGGGCGGCAACCGGGCGACCGTACGGGACATGATCGAGGCCGTCAGGAGGGCGACGGGCATGGACCTTGAGGTTCGTTACGGTCCGGAGGCCCAGGGTGATGTGAGATCCACGTGGGCCGACTCCTCCCGGGCGGAAGAGACTCTCGGCTACAGGCCGAACGTCGGGCTCGAAGAAGGGGTGGCGGCGCAGGCGAGGTGGGCCGCCCGGGCGCTCGTGGCCGCCCCGGCCTGATCCCCTAGCCTTGGCCGTGCTGGAAGGGCTCCTGCTCCTCGCCCTCCTCTACGCGCCGGGCCACTTCCTCGGAGACCGGCTCTGCCGCAAGGACGACGGGCTCGCGGAGGTCTTCCTGCTGCGAGTCTGTGCCTCCCTGGCGCTCGCCGCACCCCTGCTCACGCTTCTGGCGCTCGCCGGATGGTTCTCCGCGCCCGTGATCTCAGGATGCCTGGCGGCGATCTCGATCGGGGCGTTCTTCCTCGGGCGCCGCGGGGGAATGGGACGCGCCACGTGGTGGGATGCCGGGGCGCTCGCCGTGATTGCGGGGAGCCTCGCGCTGTACGCCCGGCCGGCGGAGTACGTCGTCAACAGCCGGGATCCTGGCGTGTACTTCCTCTTCGCGGACAAGCTGGCGCGAACCGGGGCGCTGCTGCACCGCGATCCCCTCGTCGCGGCGGTCTCGTCGTTCCATCCGTTTCTGGAAGGCAAGAAGTACCCGGGTTTCTACCTCTACGGGCAGGACCTCGTCGTGCCGCAGTTCTTTCCCGGCCCGTTCGCGTTTCTGGGCTTCGGCAACCTCGTCGGGGGGACGTGGGGCAGCCTCTTCGTCGTGCCGGTCATGGGGGCGCTGGCCGTCGGGGTGGCGTACGCGCTCGGTAGCGAGGTCTTCGGCCGGTGGCCGGGTCTCCTCGGCGCCGCGCTGCTCGGTGGTAGTTACGCCTTCGTGTGGTGGGCCCGGCACCCTTCGAGCGAGGTGATGACCGCCCTCCTGGTGCTTTCTGGGCTGTGGCTCGGCGTGAGGTTCGCGCGGGGGGCGGGGCCGCTGACGGGCGTGTTCGCCGGGTTGCTTCTCGGCGGGGTCATGCTGATCCGGGTCGACGCGTTCCTGGCGGCGACGGCGATTCCCCTGCTCTTCGGCTTCGATCTACTCACCCGGCGCCATGCCCGGCGCTGGCTTCTGCCCGGCCTGCCGCTCGTCCTCTTCGCCGGCCTCACCCTACTCTACCTGAACACCCTCGGCGGGCGATACCTCTACGTCATCTACACCGAACATGGCCTGAAGGAGGCCATCGCCCTGGCTCCCTTTGCGGCGCCTGTCTGCCTCGTGCTGGCCGCCGGATTCTGGTACCTGCGGCGGCGATGGGGCGGGCGTATAGGAGCTTTCCTCGAAGCCAGGGGCGCGGGGATCTCGTTCGCCGGAGCCCTCGGGTTCGCCGGGATCGCGCTGTGGGCCTACTTCGTGCTGCCCGTTCCGTGGGAGACGCTGCCCGACGGTTCGAGGGACTTTGACGCATACCGGACCCAGATCCTGATCCGGCTCGCGTGGTTCACCACGCCCGTGGTCGCGGCCCTCGGCCTCGCCGGGTTCGTGCTGGCGGCCCGCAGGATGGACGCGGCGCGGGCCCTGCTCTTCGGGGCCTTTCTCGCCTTCGGGGTCCTCTACGCGGCGATACCAAACGTAGCCCCCGACCTGCCGTGGGCAACCCGGCGCTTCGTCCCTGCCGCGTTCCCGATCCTGGCCCTCCTCGCCGCCCACGCGATAGGGGAGGTCGGAGGCTTGACGGCCCGCCTCATAAACCGAAGGACCGGCTACGCGGTCTCCGGAGTCCTGGCGGCGCTGGCGCTGGGGTGGACGGTCTACACCACGCTTCCGATCCTGACGTTCCAGGAACTCGACGGGGCTGTCGCCGCCTACGAGAAGGTGGACAGAGAGATCCCGGCCTCCAAGGCGGTCTTTATGGAGATGCCCGAGGGCTACGACGTGACGGCCTCGACCTTCGAGTACCTCTACGACCATCCCGTGCTTCCCTACGATAAAGGCCGGTTCGTCCGGGAGGTGGATGAGCTGGAGGAGGCGGGGCTTCTCGAAGACGCCGTCTACGTCACCACGGACGGCGGGCCGGCGCCGCTCCTGGCCGACTGGGACTTCAGGCCCGTGGGGTCGGCGGCCGTGGACCTGCCCCGCCTCGCCGCGGTGGAGAAAGAGCTGCCGACGAGAAAAGAGTCCCTGAGTCTGGATTACCGGGTGTACCGGATGGTGGAGGAGCGGTAGGGAAGGCGAGGCGTCAGGTGCCCGCCCTCGGCCCGGGGTCCATGTCTCTTACGGCGTGCACGTACGCGACAACGCGCCGGTCGAACTCGCGCGGGTACGTGTACCCGAGATCGTCGGCGACGTCGGTAGCGACTCGGCGGAAGAGCGCGAGCGTGCGGAACAGAGCCTCCCAATTGTCGGCGATGTCGGCTCCAACGTAGGTAGCTTCGAGCGCATGCCAGAGGTCCGGGGGGAGGCGCTTCTTCAGCCCCTTCCCCATCCAGTCTGTCGGCTCCGACCAGCCGTGGTCGCGCTCCATCCTCCACTCCAGCATCCGGCGCAGGTAGACGTGCTTCATCTCGTAGTCGAGGCGCCACTTGGCCGGGAAAAGCTCGTCGCGCCGCAGGAACTTCGCCACGTAGGGGGCGTCGCCGAAGAAGTCATTGACCCACCTCAGGAAGGCCTCCTCATCGGGGCAGTCGGGGACGTAGGCTTTATAGGTCGGCGGGCGCAGGTCGGCGGTCAGGCCGTCCTTGTCCAGGAGCAAGGCGTACCCGGCGTCGAGCTCGTCTGGCAAGGTCGGGGCGTCCGCGATCAGTCGCAGCAGGGTAAGGGGCCAGAGCCTGAAGTCGATCTTCAAGCCGTCGTCGTACTGGACGACGTTGCCCGTCTGCCCGATGCCGTGGTCGGGATCTGGCTTGATCCCGTCCCAGTACGCGACGAGGACCCGGCCGAAGTCCCCGAGCCACGACCTGTCTGCGGAGAACGGGCGTATGTCCTCGACTACCAGCACGACGTCGTAGTCCGAGAGAACGTCCACAGGTGCCCCCGGCCTAGCGCGGGTGCTGGTGAGAAGCATCGCGCGAACGGGGTCCCGCTCTTCAGCCCATCGAACCAGGCGATGGAGGACCTCGTCCGGGTTGTGCTCGAAGATCGCGACGATCCTTTCTCGCGTGGCAACTCGGGCGGGGCGGCCAGAGGCCAAGATACACGATACGCGTCGCCCCGGCCTATCGTGCGGGGCGTCGGAACGACGTCAGGACTTTTGGAATAATCCTTCGCCGACGTAGCCGCCCTCGCGGGCACCTGGGGGGCAGGCGAAGAGGGCGCTCGAGGTGTGGCGGATGTACTCGTTGAGGCGGTCGTTGGCGGCGAGACGCTGCTGGAGGGGAACGAACTGCTTGTGCGGGTCGCGCTGGAAGGAGATAAAGAACAGGCCCGCGTCCAGCTGGCCGCGCTCGGCGTCGAAGCCGTCGGTAAAAGAGTAGCCGCGGCGCAGGATCTTCTCCTCGTCGCTCTGGCGGGCGAGCCTGACGTGGGCGTCGGGTGCGATCAGGGGCTCCCCGTTCTCGTCTGTGGCCTTCAAGTCCACCGGATCGAACTCGTCTTTTTTGCCGATGGGGGCGCCGCTGTACTTGTGGCGCCCGATGCTGGCCTCCTGCTCGCCGAGAGAGACGCGGTCCCAGACCTCTATGAGCATCCTGATCCTCCGCGCCACCAGGTAGGTCCCGCCTACCATCCACAATGGCCCGTCTTCCTCGGGGACCCAGACGTGCCGGTTCATGAGGTCCCCGTCCTCGGCCTTTATGTTGTTGGTGCCGTCCTTGACGCCCATCAGGTTGCGCGGTGTGGCCTGCGCCTTGCTGGTGCTCGCGGTCCGGCCGAAGCCGAGCTGGCTCCAGCGCACGACCGCCAGCCCGCGCGAGATCCTGACGAGGTTCCGCACGGCATGAAACGCGACCTGCGGGTCGTCCGCGCAGGCCTGCACGCACAGGTCTCCGTCTGAACGGCCCTCATCCAGCACGTCGCCGGTCAGCGGCGGCAGGGGCGCCAGCGCATCCGGTCTCGCCCCCCCGAGCCCGAACCGGTCCTCGCCATCTTTCTGGAAGAAGGATGGGCCGAACCCGAACGTCAGCGTTAGCCTGGCGGGGGAGAGGTCGAAGGCCTCCCCGGTGTCTTCGGGCGGCAAAAACTCGCTGTAGTTGTCGTCTCCGGCGGCCTCGCCCCGCATCATGCGCGCGGCCGCCTCGGACCACGCGCGCAGAAGGTCTCGCACCTCGGTGGCTTCCCGGGTGACGAGGTCCAGGGCGGCGAAGTGCAGGTGCTCTTGCTGGGCGGTCGCTATCCCCGCCTGGTGGGTGTCGTGGAAAGCCACCGTCCGGAGATCCGGCATCACAGACGCCTCGTCCCCGGCGTCGCGCGCGTCGGCTGCCCCACCGAGCGCCGCGTACCCGCCGGCCCCGAGGGCCAGCCCCGCCCCGGCCGCACCGGTGACGCGGAACAGGTCCCTGCGGCTGAACTTCTTTCCGACGGCCTTCTTCTCGCTCATGACCCTGGTTCTACCGTTCTAGCCTTCCAGCACCTGTCCGACCCTGGAGAGGGGCTCGGCGAGCGCGTCGACCTTCTGGCTCAGGGCGCGGCGGTCGGCTTCGTCAAGAGCCTCGTAGGAGACCCAGCCGTCGCCCCTGCGGTACTGGTCGAGCTCCTCGTGGACGCCGTCGAAGCCCTCCTCGACCTCGTTGGCGAGGGTGAGGTTCTCGCCCGCGACCTCCGGCTTGAGTTCCTCGAAGGCCGCCTCGGAGCCCTCGACGTTGGCGTTGATGTCGTAGAGGTCGGTGTGCGAGTAGCGGTCTTCTTCGCCCGTGATCTTGCCCGCCGATACCTCGTTCAACAACTCGACCGAACCCGTGACGAGATCCACGGGCTCAAGCTCCAGGTCCTCGACGTCCTCGCGCAGGTTCGAAACGTCCTCCATGAGCTGGCGGGCGTACTCCTCCTGTCCTTCTGTCGTGTTCCGGACCCAGAGCGCCTTCTCGATCCTGTGGAACCCGCGCCACTCCTCCTCCGGCACGTCGCCCTCCCTGGCGTCGATGTTCGGGTCGTAGTCCCCGAGCGCCGCCGCTATGGGCTCGATCCTCTCCCACGGCTCCCGCGTCGGCCCGAAGAGCCGCTTGGCCTCCTCCACGTCACCCGAGATCACCGCCTCCGTGAAACCCTCCGTCCGCTCTTCCAGAAGCGAGACCTGCTCCACGACGTACTCCTCATACCCCTCCGCCGCCTCCGAGAGCTCCGGACTCCCGCCGACCGCCACCGCCGCCGTTGTCTCCTCGGAGGTGGTCTCTTCCGCCGTAGTCTTCTCAGCGGTCGTCTCCTCGGCCGTGGTCTCGCCGCCACCGCCGCCGGTGCCCCCGCCGCCACCGCCGCCGCCCTGGCTTTCGTCTGGCGGGGGCTGGCCGCAGCCCGCGACCGTCAGCGCGAACAGCGCGCCCAGCAGCACGTACGCCGCCCTTGCCGACCCCCGGCCCAGCCAACCCGTCCCTCGCAAAGAGCCCCTCCGGATACTAATGAAAATCATTTGCAATAACTGAGGAGGAAAGTTAATGTACGGTGGCGGGTCGGGTCAAGCGTGGAGCGAGGTTTATGTGAGGCAGATCAAATCTCGGTGGGGAAGGGGGACGGCCGGCGCGACCGCGCCTCGGGTCCGTGCGGTGATGGGGGAGCACGCTTGAAGGCTGCTTCGGGATTCGAGATCCTGGCGGCCAGGATGTGGAATGTCCTGAACGAGGGCAAGTCGTTCCATCCCGTGTTCGTCCTCGGGACGTTTCTCTTGCTGCATCTCAAAGAAGTCTTGTCGGCGGGGTTCTGGGGGGTGGCGCTGCCCGCGGTACTGCTCGCCGCGCCGCTCGTCGTACTGTTCGTTCGTTACGACTTTCCCTTGAAGCTTCGGTGGGCGTTATGGGTGTTCCTGGCGGCGTTCGTGGTGTTGTTCCGCTTTGTGGATGTCGGGGCTCTCGCGCTGGCGCTCGGGCTGTACGTCTTCTTTACGGTCTTTTTCTGGGGGACCTTCTATTACCACCTGCGGACGGGGGCGCCCAAGACCAACTTCGTACGCTTCTGGCGGCTGGTCCTGGAGAACCCCGACTCGACGAGCGGCAACTTCCTGGAGCAGGTCCCGAAGGCGCTGCTCGTCCTTTTCGTGCTGGAGTACCTGGTCTCAGAACCGGTGACGGCGGGAAGGGCGCTGGCGGTCGTGGCGTTCACTGGGGTGGTTGGGCTTGCGGCGTGGTGGGTGCATCTGCGGTTCTTCGATTGGAAGCCCATTTATCCATCCGGGCCGACGACGGTCGTGAACGATGGTCCCGCCCTGGCGAAGCGGGTGATCGTGGTGGTCATCGACGGGTGCCGGCTCGACCGGTTCCACGAGGCCGAGAAGCCTTACCTGGAGAAGATGATGGCCGGCGGGACGGTCTACGAGAGCGTGGAGACCGTCTACCCGGCAAGGACGGTCGTGTGCTTCTCGTCCATGCTCACTGGGGCGGCGCCCGAGAGGCACGGCATCACATCCAACCTCGTCTTGAAGCTGGGCCTGAAGGTCGAGAGCGTCTTCGACGTGTTGCGGCGGCACGGCAAGAAGGGGCGCCTCGTGGGCATCGCGCACCTCATCGACGCCTTCGGGGACGACGTGGCGAGCGTTACGAGCGTCGCGCACAACGACAAGATAGACGGGAACCTCATCGCCGCCGGCAGGCGCGAGCTCGAGGAGCACGACCCCGAGTTGCTGGTCTTGCAGCTTCTGGCCGTGGACCAGAACGGGCATGTGCGGGGGACGCGCTACCCGGAGTACGTGGAGCGAATCGAGATCACGGACAACCTCATCGAGGGCTTCATGTCCTGGTGCGGGGATGGGGGCTACCTGGACGACACCGCCGTAATACTCATGGCCGACCACGGTCAGGGCATCGGCATCGGCGCCCACGGACACCTCTCAGAGGGCGAGCGCTTCGTCCCGTTCGCCATGTGGGGCAGCGGCGTGAAGGGTGGGCAGACGGTCGCGACCCCAGCCTCTGTCATGGACCTCGCACCGACCATCTGCTACCTGCTCGGCATAGAGCCGCCGGAAGGCTCGACCGGGCGGGTGCTCGAGGACGCGCTGGAGGGACGCGGGTGAGCCGCATCGCCATCGTTATACCCGCCAAGGACGAGGCGGCGACGATCGGAGCCTTGCTGGACGGCATCTCGAACGTGACCGTCCCCGGCCACGCCCTCCGCCCTCTAGTCGTGGACGACGGTTCGACGGACGCGACGGCGGCCATAGCGCGGGGCCGGGGCGCAGAGGTGGTATCCCATCCCGAGAACCGGGGCCTCGGCGCGGCCGTAAGGACGGGCCTGCGGGCGGCCGTCTCGTCGGGAGCCGTCGCCGTCGCCTACCTCGACGCCGACCTCGAGTACGCCCCGGATGATATTCCAACGCTTCTGGAGCCCGTGCTCTGCGGGCGCGCCGACTACGTGCTCGGGAGCCGTTTTCGCGGCGGGGTGCGGGGGATGCGCCTGCACCGGCGGGTTGGGAACTACGCGTTCACCGCGCTGCTCGTGATGCTCACCCGGACGAAGATGACCGACGGCCAGACGGGGATGCGCGCCTTCTCCCGCGAGGCCGCGGACCGGGCTGAGATCGTCCACGACTACAACTACGCGCAGGTGCTCACGCTCGACCTCCTGCAGAAAGGGTTCCGGCTCGAAGAGGTGCCTATCCGGTACAAGGTCCGAGAGCACGGCGAGTCGTTCATCCGCTGGAGCTACCCCGCGAAGGTCCTGCCCGCCATCTGGCGCGAGCTGCGCACCCCGTAAGGACGAAGCGGGGGCCCCTCGGGGGCCCCCGCTTCGCGTTCGTGGTTGGTGGCGAGGCTAGGGGAGCAGGCTTGCTTTACTCAGGTCGTCTGGCATCCTCTCCTCGAAGGTGGCCACCTGCTGGGCGGAGGCGGGCTCCGCCAGCTCCGGCGTCACCGTGACGGTCTTGTTCTTGAACTGGATCTTCTCTATCCGGCCGTCGACGTCGCTCCCCGCCTCAACGTCGCTCCCCGCCTCAAATGGGTCGAACTCGTCGCCCTCGAACTGGTTGGCGAGCAACATTGTCCCGTAGAGGACCGTGCCGTCGCCGTAGGCCACGGCCAGCGATCCCCTCTTGCCGTCGCTGTCTACGTCCGCACCGAGAATTATGGCGTGGTTGGAGTGGAAGCCTCGGAGGTCCAGCACGTCCGCCCCGCCGCCCATGTCGAGTACCGTAGCGGAGCCCTCTTTAGAGCCGAGGTAGACGTCGCTGCTCGCGGCTATGCCGAACCGAGCGTACCCGGCGATGTCCGCGAGCACGTCCCCCTCCCCCGGAAACGGGCCCACCGCAAACTTCGACCGGTAGCCGCCGCCCGAGAGCGTGTTCTTGCCGTCACAACCGACGATAATATCGTTGCCCAGGCCGCCCCTGGCGTTCTCGATTCTGGACTCGGACTTGACCGTGTTGCTGGTGGAGTCCGACGACAGGGAATAATCGGAGGCTCCCACGGGTGCGCACAGGTTAACGTCGAGACGACCGGTGACGCCGGAGAAGTTGAGGGTATCGGTGCCGCCGGAGTCGACCACGGTGTCAGAGCCCCAGCCGTCGGCGTAGTAGTAGGTGTCGTTTCCTCCCTTGCCGACCGTCCTGTCGTCGCCCCCCTTTCCGGTGAGGCTGTCTTTATACCTGGTGCCCATCAGCGTGTTGTCGCCTTCGTTACCCGTCCGTACGGCCGCGAAGGCCACCGCCGAGCAGACGAGCATAATCATCCCCACCGTGGTCACCAACAATGCGAACCTTCTAGCCATCCCCGCTCCTCGCTCGATGGACCTGCTTTACCTGTCACAGGCATGATGTACGAGCGCGAAGGATTCCTTATCGTCCGGATGGATGAACTTTCTCTAGTACTTTTGGGCCAGGGATCCGGCGGGGCGGGGGCGGTCTCCCGCCCGCCCCTACCGGGTCTTCTATCTGCCGAGCCGGTCTATAACGGCCTTCGTCATCGTTTCGGTGTCGGCGTCGCCGCCGAGGTCGCGGGTTCTCGTGCCGGCGTCGATGGTGTCTTCTAGGGCGGCGAGGATCGCCTGTCCCGTCTTCGGGTGACCGGCGTGCTCCAGCATGAGGGCGGCGGCCCAGATGGCCCCGGACGGGTTGGCGACGCCCTGCCCGGCGATGTCGGGGGCGGAGCCGTGGATCGGCTCGAAGAGGGAGGGGAAGGTCCCTTCGGGGTTCAGGTTCGCCGATGGGGCGATGCCGATGGCGCCCGAGACGGCGGCCGTGATCTCCGAGAGAAGGTCCCCGAAGAGGTTGGAGCCGACGATCACGTCGAAGCCCGCAGGGTCGAGCACGAGCCTGGCCGCCAACGCGTCCGCGTGCATCAGCGACGCCTCGACCTCCGGGTATTCCCCTGCTATCTCGGTGAAGATCTCGTCAAAGAAAGGCATCGTTATACTGATGCCGTTGGATTTTGTCGCCCCGACGAGCAGGCCGCGCCTGGACCCTGCCTCCTCGAAGCCGTAGCGGACGATGCGCTCGACACCGCGGCGGGTGAAGATGCTCTCCTGGACGGCGATCTCGTGCGGCGTGTTCTTGTAGATGCGTCCGCCGGAGTCCGAGTACTCCCCTTCGGTGTTCTCCCGGACCACGGTCACGTCGAGGCCGTTTGGCTCTGCCAGGGGGCTCTTGACGCCGCGCAGCAGCCTTGCGGGCCGCAGGTTCACGTACTGGTCGAAGCGGCGCCGGATGGGAAGGAGAAGGCCCCACAGCGAGACGTGGTCGGGGACCGTCGGCCAGCCGACGGCGCCGAGGTAGAGCTCATCGAAGTCCCTCAAGGTGTCGATGCCGTCATCGGGCATCATGCGCCCGTGCTCCAGATAGTACTCGCAGCCCCAGGGAAACTCCGTGAAGTGGAGATCCAGGTCGGGATCTCCACCCGCCGCGGCCTCCATGACCCGCATTCCGGCCCGGACGACCTCGGGACCTATGCCGTCCCCGCCTATGACCGCCACGTTCACCACCGGGTCATACTAGCAACCGTCGTTGCTCCGGTCCAACCGAAGGGAGATATAATCCCGGGGCAGGAGTATCGAGAGGAGAGAGGCGTGCCAAGGGCAACACTGAACGGTGTCACGTTGGCCGAGAGCGACCGCACCGAGGTCGTCGAGGGCAACCACTACTTCCCGCCGGGGTCCGTCAACAGGGACCTTTTCCGGGAGAGCGGCACGACCACGCACTGCCCCTGGAAGGGGGACGCGAGCTATCTAAGCGTCGAGGTCGACGGGACCCGCGTCGAGGACGCGGCCTGGTACTACCCGGAGCCCAAGGAGGCGGCGGAGAACATCAGGGACCACATCGCCTTCTACGGCAACAAGGTGGAGGTCGCGGGCTAGGCGGGTTCCACCGACCGCTTCTACCGTCGCGTGGGGCGACGGGGAGAGGAGATCCGTCATGAACGGAGAGCTTAGGCGGCAGAGAGAGGCCGCCGAGAAGCTGGACGCCGCGACCAGAGAGTCCTACAGGGCCGCCGTCGACCACGCCTTCGAGTTGCAGAAGGATGGAATGAAGCTCTCGCGGGCCTTCTTCCAGAACTGGGTCCAGACGCTCGAGGAGGGGGCCGAGATCAACCGCCGCGCCCTCGAAGACCTGCGGCGCATCGCGACCGAACAGCGCCAGGTCTTCTACGGCCTCTCCCGCGATTCGCTCGATGCCTACGACGGTTTTCTCGACTCGCTGAAGCAATATGAGGAGGAGACCTCCTCCAACCGGCCAGGTAACCGTGGGTTTTAGGCCGCGCGGCCTTGAAGGTCGGCCTCCTACCCTATAGATTAGACGGGGTAAGCCAGGCGACGGGAGTTACGTCAGCGGTTCATGCAGGAAGAAGAGGTCCCAAAGACCCTCAAACCCTCGTCCCCGGGCTTTCGTGACGTAAACCCCCTTGCGGCGGGTGTGCTAGAGCGCAACGGCGTCAAGTCCTGGACGAAACCTGCGCCCTCCCTCTATCCCCACCAGTGGAGCTGGGACTCCGCGTTCATCGCCCTGGGTCTCGCCCACGTGGACAACCGGCGGGCCACGGACGAGCTCGAGGCCCTCTTCTCGGCCCAGTGGAAGACGGGGAAGGTGCCCCACATAGTCTTCGACCCCGAGGCGCCGCCCAAGAGCTACTTCCCCGACGCAGAGCGCTGGAACTCGAACGGCCTCTCAGAGCACGCGCCCTCGGGGCCGCGCACCAGCGGGCTCTGCCAGCCGCCCGTCCACGCGCTGGCGGTGCGCAGGATCTGGGAGACCGCCCAGGGCAAGGACGAGCGCCGGCTTGAGAACGCCCGCCGGTTTCTGCGTGGGAACTACCCGCGCCTCCTCTCCTGGCACCGTTACCTGGCGACCGCGAGAGACCCGGAGAGGTCCGGTCTCGTCACCATCTACCATCCCTGGGAGAGCGGCACGGACAACTCGCCGCGCTGGGACGGTCCGCTCGACCGGATACCCATAGGCGAGGTGCCGACGTACACCCGGCGCGACGTGCAGCACGTCTCCGATCCCTCGCACCGGCCGACCGACGAGGAGTACGACCGCTTCCTGTGGTTGCTGGAGTTGTTGAAACGCGCCCGCTACGAAGAGGCGGATATCTACGGGGAGCACCCGTTCCTCGTCAAAGACGTGCTCTTCAGCGCCATCCTCGTCGCCGCCAACGAGGCGCTGCTCGAGATCCACGCCGCGGTCGGGGCCTCCGAGGAGGACCGAACGACCATCGAGCGCTGGATCGAAAGGGGAAGAGAGGGCCTGGACGAGCAGTGGGACCCGGCGCTCGGCCTCTGCCTGGACCGCGACGTGCTCACCGGCGAGCCGCTCCGGGTGCGGACCGTCGCCGGCTTCGCGCCCCTGATCTCCGGCGGCCTCGGCGAACGGCGCGTCGCGGACGTGCTGCAGACCCTCGACTCCCCGGCCTTCGTCGGGAACCCGCAGTTGCACCGCCCGCTGCCGCCGAGCACGTCCCCCGGCGAGCCTGGCTTCCACCCGCGCAGCTACTGGCGCGGCCCCGTCTGGCCGGTGGCCAACTGGCTGCTCTGGTGGTCCCTGCTCCGGGCCGGCGAACCCGAACGGGCCCACTCCCTGCGCCACCACACCCTCGAAGAGCTCGCCGAGAGCGGCTTCGCCGAGTACTTCGAGCCCTTCACCGGCGAACCTTTAGGCTCCGGAGAGCAGTCCTGGACCGCCGCCATCGCCCTCGACATGCTCGCCACCGAAGACGCCGTCTGAGCCGGGCGGCCCCGGAACGGAGAGCAGCGGAGAATCACAGAGTCGACGGGCTGGTTTACGAGCTATTGGTCCGGGCGTCCGGAAGGGACGGCGCGGAAAGAGGCCGCTAGGCCGAAGTCTCGCCCCGGCCGAGCCAGGCGTCCCTGCGCTCCTTGAGCCACGTAACGCGCAGCCTGTTTGCCGCGATCCTGGCCGGCATGTCCTCCGGCTGGAGGTCTTCGAGGGGCTTGTAGACCGTGTTGCCGCCGCTCATCAGCGCGACGAGCCCCCGCTTGGCCTGCGTCTGGTCGTGCTCGGCGAGCTGGCGCAACTGCGCCGGGAGCTCGCCCGGTAAGGGCGCGCCGAGGTGTTTGGCCAGCTGGCCGTTCTGGCGTTGCTTGATCTCACGCCGCTCCGTCTCCATGAACTCGCGCCAGAGCGTCTCCTGATCCTCCGCCTTCTGCCGCTTGGACTCGGCGCGTTTGCGCACGAGCTCCTGCTGGCGTAAGACGTCCTCCCAGGCCTCCTCGAGCCCGAGCCGGCCCCCCTCGGAAGCCCCATTCGCCCCATCCTGGCGACCTTCTTCGACCGGACCACGATCTCCGTTTAGCACCAGCAAAACCCTTCTATTATCCCCGAGCCCGAACCTTCTCGAAATGGCCGGCCCGAACCCGCATGTATAAGTGGTTGGATGGAGCCGCTTCGGCTCGACCGCAAGACAGCCAACTCTCCAATTAATAAGCATTGTATCATGGAAGGCCCCTCGCGCCGTCCGGCGGCTCTCCCATTAGCTTCCGGTTAGCTCTACCTCGGCCTCGATCTCGACCGGGGCCCCGAGCGGGAGTTCCGCCATCCCGACCGCGGAGCGGGCATGGTCCCCGGCTTCGGGGCCGTAGAGGTCCAGGATCAGGTCGGAGAACCCGTTGATGACGCCTGGCTGCCGGTCGAAGCCGGGCGCGGAGTTGACCATCCCGAAGACCCTCAGCCATGCTCCGACCCGGTCGAGGTCGCCGAGCTCCCGCTTGAGGTCGCCGAGCATGGAGAGCGCTACCAGCCGCGCCGCCTCGTAGCCCTGCTCCTCGGAGACCTCCGCGCCGACCTTGCCGAGCGGCCCCGCGACGGAGCCGTCGGGGTTCAGGGGGATGTGTCCCGAGACGTAGGCCCTGTCGCCGCGGACCCGCACCCACGCGAAAGGCAGCTCGAGCCCCGGCGGGGTCTGCGCCGGCTCCGGCAATACGAGCCCGAGTTCTTCGAGCTTCTCCTCTACCTTCATGGTCTGCTCCTCTCTGCCGCTGCCGCCCTCGCCGGCTCTCCGGCGCGTGTACGGAGGATACGGCTTTTCGATCCGACCGGTTCGGACGCGCCGCTTCTCCGTGAGACGGAGCTGGTAGCGCGGTCTGCCGCGGGCGCGGATAGAATCCGGCCCAAAATAGGAGGAGACGTATGGCCCGTGAGATGACAAGCGATGAGTACCGGGAGTTCTTGCTCGGTAGCGTTAGGACGGCGACGCTGGCGACGGTTCGGGCTGACGGGCGGCCCCACGCGGCCCCGATCTGGTACCACCTCGACGATGAGACGTTCGTCTTTACGACGGGCAAGGACACGGTGAAGGGCAGGAACCTGCGGCGCGAACCACGGCTGAGCCTGTGCATCGACGACGAGAGGCCGCCGTTTCACTTCGTCATCGTGGAGGGTGTTGCCACGCTCTCTGATGGAGATCCCGACCTTCTCTACTGGGCGACCCGCATAGGGGGTCGCTACATGGGCGAGGAGCGGGCCGAGGCGTTCGGGCGCCGCAACGCCGTCCCCGGCGAGCTGCTCGTCCGCGTCAGGCCGACGAAGGTGATCGCCTACACGGGCGTCGCCGACTGACCCGGCGCGTTATCATCCCGGAATGAAAGACGACGCGAGAGAGACGGGGGGCGGGGGGCGCGGCGGGGCCCTGGAGATGCTCAAGGGCGTCCTCTCCGAGCCCCTCGTCGACTGGCGAAAGGTCTACGAGAGCTTCTCGCCCATCGACGTCGAGACGGGGGAGAGGCTGGGGCGCGTACCACCCCCGGGCGCCGACTCCCGGCGGGCGGCGGTGCTCGTGCCCGTGGTGGCGGAACCGGAGGGGCTCCACATCGTCTACACCGTAAGGAAGGCCGATCTACACGACCACGCGGGCCAGATCTCCTTCCCCGGCGGCAGCATGGACCCGGCCGACGACTCCCTGCTGGAGACCGCCCTGCGCGAGGCGGAGGAGGAGATAGACCTCAGCCGCGACCTCGTCGAGATCGTGGGCGAGCTCGAGGAGATGTACATACCGCCCTCGAACTTCAGGGTAAGCCCCTTCGTGGGTCTCCTGCCGCCTGGTGCTGAGATGGTTATAGCGCCCGACGAGGTCGAGGAGATCTTCACGGTCTCCCTGGAAGAGCTTCTCGCGCCCGAGACCTTCCGCCGGACCCTCTGGCGGCGCGACGGCCGGGACTACGAGGTCCCCGTCTTCAGCGTCGGGGGCGAGAGGCGTGAGATCTGGGGCGCCACCGCCGCCATGACCGCCGCCCTCCTCGTTCGCCTGGGCTGGAAGGGACACCGTTCCTGAGCGGGGCGCCGCGACACCCGCCGGGGCAAGATCAGGCCCCGGCGCGGGGGAGGGTGCGGGGCGTGATCGAGCGCCTGGCGCGCGATGGTACCGCCGTGGCCCGTTCTGACGGGTCCACCCACGAGCTCTTCCCCGTGGCGGCGAGCGCCGCCGAGGGTGAGGCGCTCGGGGGGTGGGTCTCACGGGAACGCGCGAAGCGCACCATCGAGGTCGGCCTCGGGTACGGCTTCTCGACGCTCCACATCTGCGAGGGTCTACTCGTGGGCGGAGATTCATCGGCGCGGCACGTCGCGCTCGACCCCTACCAGGCGACGAGGTTCGGTGACTGCGGCCTGCAGTTTCTGGAGGAGGCGGGCGTCTCGGGGATGGTGGAACACCACGCTGAGGCCTCGGAGATAGCGCTCCCGCGGTTTCTCGATGAGGGCCGCCGCTTCGACCTGGCGTTCGTGGACGGAAACCACCGCTTCGATGGCGTCTTCCTTGACCTCGTCTTTCTCGGACGGCTCGTGCGTCCTGGCGGCATCCTGTTCCTCGACGATTACCAGTTGCCGGCGGTCGCGCGCGCGGCCTCTTTCGGCGTCACGAACCTGGGATGGACCCGCGAAGAGGTCTCCGGCGCGGACGATCTCCACCAGTGGGCCGTCCTCCGCACCTCCGAGGTGCCAGACACGCGGGCCTTCGACCACTTCGTGGACTTCTGACCTCGGCCCTCGAAAGGTGCCGCCTGTGCGCGCTTTCGTTTCGAGGGAGCGTGGACTGGTAGATTCTCGTTCCGTGTCGACGGCGGCGGACAACGAGGGCGGGGTCAGGAAGGTCTACAGGGACCACAACCTCCACGTGCTCTGGGGCGTGACGTTGATGGCGGTCCTCGGCGTCTCCAGCGTGACGCCGGCGTTTCCGAGGATCGTGCAGGAGCTCGGCGTCTCGAGCGGGCAGGTGGGGCTCCTCATCACCGTCTTCACGCTGCCGGGAATCGTGTTGACGCCGGTGCTCGGCGTTCTCTCCGACCGGCACGGGCGGAAGAAGATCCTGGTCCCAGCACTCCTGCTCTTCGGGATAGCCGGCGGCGCCTGCGCCCTCGCCCGAAGCTTCGAACTTCTGCTTGTCTTGCGCTTCTTTCAGGGGATGGGGGCCGCCGCGCTCGGGACGCTGAACGTCACCGTGATCGGGGATATCTACGGCGGGCGAGAGCGCTCGGCGGCCCTCGGCTACAACTCGAGCGTCCTCTCCGTCGGCACCGCGAGCTACCCGGCCATCGGCGGCGCGCTCGCGACGTTCGGGTGGTTCTACCCATTCGCGCTGCCGCTCGTCGCAATTCCGATAGGCATCCTGGTGGTCTTCTCGCTGCGCAACCCGGAGCCGCGCAACGAGCAGGGCCTCTGGGAGTACTTCGGGAGCGTGTGGTGGCACCTGCGCGACAGGGAGGTGGTCGGCCTCGTCGGGGTCTCGCTGCTGACGTTCGTCATCCTGTTCGGGCCGCAGCTCTCGTACCTCCCGATCCTGATGAACGACCGCTTCGACGCGCCGGCGTACGTGATCGGGGGCGTCCTCTCGGGCGCCTCCCTGACGACCGCCCTGGTCTCCTCCCAACTGGGCCGCCTGACGGACCGCTTCTCGGAGAAGATGCTGCTCCGGTCCGCCTTCTTGCTCTACGCTGTAGGCCTCGCCCTCGTCGCCGTGACGCCGACGTTGCTCCTACTCTTGATCCCCCTGGTCCTCTTCGGCGTCGCCCAGGGCATCAACCTCCCGAACGTCTTCTCCCTGCTCAACGCCCACGCCCCGAACGAGAACCGCGGGGCTTTTATGGCGACCAACGGCATGGCGCTGCGCACCGGCCAGACGGTCGGACCGCTCCTCATGGCCTCCTTCGCAGGCACCCTCGGCGCAACCGGCGCGTACCTCGCGACCGCCGGCATAGCCCTCGCCGCCTTCGTGCTAGCCCTCGTCTCGGTCCGCTAGCGCAAAGACGATACGGCGCCCCCCGTCGCGGGCGTCACCCCAGGTAACAGCCTGTTACCTCGCGAACGAAGGGCTTAACCAAAGTGCGATCTCTGTAACCGAGATGTGTCCCGGCCTGTTATCCGGGGGCACTAGGGTGCCCGGGATGTACCCGATCGGGGGTGGTTGCAAGGTGGGAGAGAGGACGAGGATCGGGCTGGCGGTGATCGGGGCGGGGCTGGTCCTTGGCGGCCTGGGGGACATGCTCCTGAGGGCGACGCCGTGGGGGATCAACCTGTCCCTGTGGGTGGGGGCGTTCACGGTCTTCGCCGTTGGCCTCTCCCGGCTGGGAGGCGGGTGGCCGGTCGGCGAGGGGCGCTTGCTGCTCCCGCTCGCCGTTCTGTTCGCGGGCGGGGTCGCGCTGCGCGACTCCCCGCCCGTAGTCGTCCTGGACGTTTCGATGGTTATCCTGGTCCTCGCGCTCGCCGCGCTGCGCGGAAGGTCGGGCGCCCTTCGCCGGGCAGGCGTCTCGGAGTACGCGATCGGCACGGCACACGTCGGGGCGATGACACTGGCCGGCATGGTCCCGGCGGCGGTGCGGGACGTCAAGTGGCGCGAAGTAGCGCCCGGCGACTGGCAGGTCCGGGCTCTTGCCGTAGCGCGGGGCCTGCTCATCGCACTACCCCTCCTGCTGGTCTTCGGGGCCCTGCTCGTGGCGGCCGATGCGGTCTTCGAGGACCTGGTGCTCGGCCTCTTCGAGGTGGATCCACGGCTTCTCGGCCACTTCTTCCTCACGCTCTTCGTCGCCTGGGTCTCTGCCGGCCTCCTGACCTTCGGGCTACTGGGCCGGGAGACGACGCACTTCGGGCTCCGGCGCCCCGATGTCCTCTCCCTCGGCATCGTCGAGGTGGGGGTCGTCCTCGGGCTTCTGAACGCCCTCTTTCTGGCCTTCGTGGCGGTCCAGGCCGGCTACCTGTTCGGCGGCGCGGGCCGGGTCGCAGCGACGGCGGGCCTGACCTACGCCGAGTACGCCCGCCGCGGCTTCTTCGAGCTCGTGGCCGTTACGGCGCTGGTGATCCCGGTGCTGCTCCTGGCCGACTGGCTCCTGCGCGTCGAGGCCCCCAACCAGCGGCGCGTCTTTCGTGCCCTCTCCGGCACGATGGTCGCCCTGCTGGCCGTGATCGTGGCCTCCGCCCTGCACCGGATGTACCTCTACCTGCAGGAGTTCGGCCTCACCGTCTCGCGCGTCTGCGCGACGGTCTTTATGGTGTGGCTCGCCTTCGTCCTCCTGTGGTTCGCGCTGACCGTGCTGCGC
>CADCUT010000132.1 GCA_902805975.1 uncultured Rubrobacteraceae bacterium
GTAGCCCTTCTCTGGCCGGGTTCTCGAGCCGCAAGGGCCGGGTGTAGGTGCCGAACGGCTGCGGTGTGGCCCGGGAGTACAGCAGCCTGAGGTGGTCCTCGTCCACCCCTTCGAGGCTGGCCATTTCGGCCAACTCCTCACGGGGCGGTATGGGGAACCGCCACCCGTCGCCTGCCTCCTTCACCTGCTTCTCGGGCGTCATGCCTCCGCCCGGGAGCGGCGCCCCGCAGCGATGCCCCCTGATGGTGAGGAGGCTGGCGCGTACTTGAAAATCTTCAGGCGGGCTCTCTGAGCTGCTCCGGGGCTAACCTAGCCATGAATCTTCGACGCGGAACGGATAGACTTTTGGGGGCGAAAGGCTAGGGAAAGGCGCACAGAAATGGCTGAAGATGGTTACCGTCTCGAAACGCTGCGGTCGAGCCCCAACGGGATGGTACCCAACAGCCGCCTGCCGGTGCTCATTCACCGAAACGCTGTGACGGCCGATCAGGACACCGATCTCGCCAGCGCCATCGAAGCCGGCTTTAGGCGGCACAATTGGCTGAACAACTGGCGCTACCCCGGCATCTACGATTACTACCATTTCCATTCGACTTCGCACGAGGTGCTCGGCGTCGCGCACGGGCAGATGAAGCTGCGGCTGTTCGGCGAGGGCGGATCCGACGTGGACTTGGTGGCGGGCGACATCCTCGTTATGCCGGCCGGCGTGTCGCACATCTACATCGACGGGTCGAGCGATATTCTGGTGGTCGGCGGCTACCCCGATGGGCGCGACTGGGACCTGATGAGGGACGAGCACGTATCCGAGGCCGAATGGCGCGACGCCATCAAACGCATCATGACCCTGCCTATTCCGAACCGGGATCCGGTCACGGGCGAGGCCATGGAGCAGTGGCAGCAGGCGCCGTCGTCCGTCGAATGGGGGCAGCCCCGCGAAGAACTCGATCCGGTTTAGCAAACCTCGAGCGTAGGTATTGTTGGTTCAATGGGCCCAGAGCGAGCGCCTATGCTCCACTCGTGCGCTCATCGAGCCTAGGCCGACTGGCCAGATCCACCACGTTGGCAGATCAGTAGGGACATGGGCGGGGACCTATACCAGCCCGTAGAAGGCTCCCCGATCCGAATTCCTGGACCCCTGCCAATCGACCTCCGGGTAGGAGAAAGGCACCCCCTGCGGCTCATCCGGCTTGTTGCGTAACCGGTGCGCGTAAATCTCCGGCCCGGTCACCGTCAGCCAGCCCGCTACGCCCAGCGCGTCTGTCGCGGCGCCGAGGAATGGAGTTGCGATGGCGCACACCCTACGACTACGCGTCCCGCAGCGCCGAACGCAGGAAGGCCAATCCATCGGCGGCGAGGTCGTCCTGGGAAGCCGCCAATGGGCGCCAAACCGCGGCGGCCGTGGCGATGGCATCGTTCTCGGCCGTGAAGGACTCGATAACGACCGCGCCGTCGTAGCCGACGTCGCGTAGGGCTACCGCGATGCCTTCCCAGCCCAGATGGTCGGCGCCTGGCGCCCCCCGGTCGTTGGCGCAGGCGTGGAAGTGAAAGAGACGGTTCCCGACGGATCGGATCGCCGCTGGTAGATCCCGCTCCTCAATGTTCATATGGAACGTGTCGAGCAGAACCCCGAGGGTGGAGGATTCGACGGCCTCGACGACCTCCATCGCCTGATCGACGGTGTTGATCAGGCTCGTCTCGAAGCGGTTGAGTGGCTCCACTGCGAGCCGCACCCCCCGCTCTCCGGCGTACTCGGCGAGGGGGGCCAGGTTGGCCGCCAGCTCCCGTACCAGTTTGCGCCTCTCCGCCGTCTCAACGCGCCACTTCCTGCCGACGGAGGAGTACAACGGTCCGGCCACGACGCCGGAGCCGACCGTCGCGGCGGCGTCAACGCAGGAGCGCAGGTAGTCTTGCGTCGCGGCGATCGTCTTGCGATCGGCGGCGACTAGCTCCCGGCCAGGCGGCATCACGGCGCAGACGGTCGCGCCGAGGCCGTGTTTGAGAAGCACCTCGGCGGCGCGGGCTGGGTCCCAATCTCCAACGTTCTCGACCGGCAGTTCCGCCAGATCGAAACCCCGGGCGGCGAGCTTCGGGACGAGTTCTGCCATGCCCGCATCCGTCAGCGGGGAGATCCAGATCCAGGTGTTCGCCCCGATGGGGTTCACGCCAGTCTCCCGTAGGGGGACCGGGGCCGTGTTCGGCCCCGGTCTCGGGCCATGTCTACCGGTCCTGCCAACGCTCGGGGTATCCGGGCATCTCCTCGCAGCCGCACAGCGCGTAGTGGAGGGGCGGCATGTTCGAGTCGTTGTAGTCGGCGAGGTTCTCCTGCGTTATCGCGGGCTGCGGGAGGATCCACTCTTTCGGCACCTCTTCGCCCGAGAGGATCATCTCCGCCGCGATGATCGGGGTGCGCCACTGGTAGTTGGAGTAGGTCGGGGCTATGGCGGTCAGGTCTTCCTCCTCCCACTTGGTGAGGAAGTCCATTTGATCCTCGCCCGTGATCGGGGGCACCTCCATGCCCGAGTCCTCGAACGCCTCGGTCGCCGCTACGGCGGTGGCACCCGCGTCCATCCAGATGCCGTCTATCTGCCCGAAGCGCTGGATGTAGTCCGTCACTATGGACTTGGTCTTGGCCGGGTCCCCGTCGGTGAACTCGGCGCCAACGACGTTTACGTTCTCCTCCTCGAAGATCTCCTTGGCCGCGTCGTAGCGCGTCTCGAGCACGTCCACGCCGGGCAGGATGCGCAGGGCCAGCACGTTGCCGCCGTCGTCCACCTCCTCGGCGAGGAACTCCGCGCCGTCCGCGCCGAAGGCGTAGCCGCCTATCGGGTGGATGAACGTGACCGGGCAGTCGGTGTTCACGCCGCGGTCGAAGACGATGACCGGGATGTCGGCATCGCACGCCTGCTCAACCGCCGGGGTGAGCGTCGCCGTGGTGTTGGGCGAGACTATGAGGGCGTCGCAGTTGCCGCCCGAGACGAGCTGCTCGATGTCCGAGATCTGCTTCTCGTCTTGCGCCTCGGCGTCGACGGCTTGGAAGTCGCCGATCTGATTGTGCAGCTCGACCTCGGCCTGCATGGTCGTCCAGCCGGTCTGCCGCCAAGGGTTGTCTATGGCCGCGTTGGAGAAGCAGACGTTCCACGGTCCCTCGGTCTCGTACTGTGACGTGTCCACCGTCTCGGGCTCGAGCATCTGGATCCAGGGCTGATCGCTCGGCCCCTCGGGCTGCACGTCGCGCAGCCGGAGCTGACGCTCGTACTCCTGCTGGTCGAAGAACTGGGACCGCTTGCTCAGGTCTATGCCCTGCGCCTCTTCACCGCCACCGCCACCACCACCGCCCCCGCTGTTGCCACCGGACCCGCCGCCGCAGGCCGCAAGGACCACCGCCGCCACTATCGCCGCCGTTACCAGCAGCGCCAGCCTCATCGTCTTTCTCGCCACCCGTTGCTCCTTTCCCTGCGTCCCGTGCGAGACGCTCCACGGTTTCCCGAACGGCTCCCCCGACCGTCCCCACCCATCCTTCCCCCGTTATCTCGTCAACGCATCCGTCAACCACCCCTTCCCCGAAGAGATGCGAACGCCACGGCGCCGATGATGATCACGCCCTGCACCGCGTCCTCGAGCGCCCCAGGGACGCCAAGGAAGTTGAGCAGCGTAAAGAGTGTCTCGAGCGAGAGGGCGCCGGCCATGGCCGCGAGCACGGACCCCCGCCCGCCGCCGAGCACGACGCCGCCCAATACCGCTGCCGCGATGGCCTCGAACTCCAGCCCGATCCCGACCTGCGCCGAGATGCCGCCTATACCGGCGAGAAGTATCCCGGCCACCACGGCCGAGAGCGCCGAGACCACGAACGCGGCCGTCCTGACGTTCGCCACGTTGACCCCGGAGAGGGCCGCCGCCCGCGCGTTGCCCCCGACCGCGAACAGCCGCCGTCCGAAGTCTGACCCGCCTAAGAGGTACGCGGCTACGGCCCCCACGGCTACAAGCAGCAGCACAGCGTAGGGCAGCGACGTTATGACCGGCACATCGTCTACCCTGCCGCGCCCGAACTCGCGCAGATTCTCGGCCAGTTCGCCCGTCGGCGCGCCCCCCGTCCAGAGGAAGACGGCGCCCTGCAGGATCAGGAGCATACCCAGCGTCGTGATGAAGGAAGGCACCCTGAGGCGGGTGGTGACGACACCGTTGACGAGGCCGACAAGGACCCCCAGGCCGGCGAGGACCAGCAGGATCCACCACGTGCGCGAGGCGTCGCCTTCGCTCAGGCGCGCGGCGACAACGACAATAACCGTTACAAGCGAGCCCAGCGACAGGTCGAACTCGCCGGAGACGAGCACGAAGGTCGTCCCGGCGGCGAGTACCATCAGCGGCGCGGAGCGGGCCAGGAAAGACAGGAAGAGCGGCGGGCTGAGGAAGAACGGCGAGACCAGCGTCGTGCAGAACAGCAACACCGCGAGCACCACGAAGATCGGGCCTATCGAGAGCAGCGCTCTGACCACCCGCTCGCGGCGACCCGCGGCCGGCACGGCTCCCTGGGTCGGGGCGCTCACGCCTTCCCCCGGCGGCGCAGGGCGTAGAGGGCGACGGCGGCGATGATGATGACGCCGCGCAGCACGTCCTTGAGGAAGGCGTTCACCTCGAGGGTGTTGAAAAGGTTGTCCAGGACGGCCAGGATCAGGACGCCGCCGAACGTCCCGATCACGCCCCCGCTGCCGCCCGCGAGCGCCGTCCCCCCGACGACGACCGCCGCGATCGATTCGAGGTCGTAACCGCCGTTGGGACCCACCAGCGGGTCGCCGGCCCTGAGCCGGCTCGCGATGAAGAGGCCCGTAATCGCCGCCCCGAGGCCGCAGAGTACGTGCGCCCCTATCAGCGTGCGGTGCGTCCTGACCCCCGAGAGCCGGGCCGTCTCCTCGTCGCCGCCCACGGCATAGAGCCTGTGCCCGAAGCGGGTCGAGCGCAATAAGAACCACACGACCGCCACGACCGCGAGGAGCACGATGACGCTGATCGGGACCGGCCCGACGCTCCCGTACCCCAAAAAGCCGAACTCGCGCGGCACCTCGCCCGAGGCACCCTCGAAGTTGGCGTCGAGCGCCCCCCGCATGATGAGCGCCGTACCTAGCGTGGCGATAAAGGCGTTTACGCGCAGCTTGGTGATAATGAGCCCGTTTATGAGACCGACCCCCGCCCCGACCGCCAGTACCGCCCCGACACCAAGCGGTATCGCGCCCGCCTGCCCGCCCATGACGGTGGCGGCGACGATGGTCGAGACGCTGATTAGGTAGGCTACGGAGAGGTCGAGCGAGCCGCCCACGATCACGAGAGTCTGCCCGGCGGCGACGATGCCCAGCGCCACCGAGCGCACGAGCATGTCGCGGAGGTTGGAGCCGGAGAAAAAGTTCTCGCCCTGCCCCGCGCTTATGAGCGCCGAGACGATCACCACGAGGGCGAGCGCCGCGAAGATCGGGCCGGCCGACGAGCCGACGAGCGAGCGCCGCAGCCTGCGGAGCGTGCCGGCGCGGGAACCGGTTTGCGCCGGGGCGCTCAAGACCCCTCCTGTCGTGCCAACTCCGGTTGGCCAGCCCCGCCTTCGCCGGTGGCGAGCAGCATGATCTCCGCCTCGCTCGCCCCCGCCGGCAACTCTCCGGCGATCTCACCGCCGCGCAAGACCACGATGCGGTCGCTCATCCCGATCACCTCGGGAAGCTCGCTGGATATCATCAAAACCGCGAGCCCCTCGCGGGCGAGGCGGCGGATCAGGTCGTGTATGCCCGCCTTGGCCCCGACGTCTATGCCGCGCGTCGGCTCGTCGAAGATGAGCACCCTGGGTTCGAGGGCGAGCCACTTGGTAAGGACAACCTTCTGCTGGTTTCCGCCCGAGAGGTAACGCACCTCTTGCTCCAAGCTCCGCGCCCTCAGCTCCACCGCCCGGCTCAACTCCTCCACCTTGTCCCCTGTGCCGAGCCCGAGCGCGCGCCGCAGCCTCCCCCCGAGCGCCCGCAGCCCCAGCCAGCCGTTCTCCCGCACCGATCGGATCGGTATGATTCCCTCTGCTTTCCGATCTTCGGTAGCGAAACCTATGCGATGACGGATGGCCTCCCGCGGCGACCGGATGCGAACCGACTCTCCGTCTACCTCGACCTCGCCGGCCTCAAAAGGCTCGACGCCGAAGATCGCCCGCGCAAGCTCCGTCCTGCCGGAACCCTGCAGCCCGGCGAGGCCCACCACCTCCCCGGACCTGACCTCGAGGTCGATGTCCCGCAGCATGCCCCCGGAAGCATCCCGAACCCGCAGACGCGCCTCCCCGAAATCCTCCGGCACCGCCCGCGGCGGGTAGTAGTGATCCAGGTCGCGCCCGACCATCATCCGCACCAGTTCCCGGGTCCCGACCTCGGCGGTCGCGACCGTCCCGACCTTGTGGCCGTCCTTGAGTACTGTAACGCGCTCGGAGAGTTCGAAGACTTCCTTGAGGCGGTGGGAGATGTAGACGATGGCGAGGCCCCGCTCGCGCAGGGCGCGGACCCGCCCGAAAAGCACCTCAGCCTCTGCGGCGGACAGCGCGGCCGTCGGCTCGTCCAGGACGAGCACGCGCGCGTCGAAGGAGAGCGCCTTCGCTATCTCGACGGCCTGCTGCTGGGCTACGGGGAGGTCCCCAACGAGGGTCCCGGGCCGGATCGCGTCGTCCACCTCGAGGGTCCGCAAGAGCTCGGCGGTTTCCTGGTCCATGCGCCGGCGGTCCACCAGAGGGCCGCGGTGCGGCTCGCGCCCGAGAAAGACGTTCTGGGCAACGGTCCGTTCGGGCAGCAGGTTGAATTCCTGGTAGATGATGGAGACGCCCTTCTCCTGCGCCTCGCGGGCATGCCGGAAGCTTACCGGCTCCCCGTCGAGCAGTATCTCCCCCGCGTCCGGCGCGTGGGCCCCGGCGAGCACCTTCATCAGCGTGGACTTGCCGGCCCCGTTCTCCCCGACGACCGCGTGGACCTCACCGGCGCGGCACTCCAGATCCACCCCGTGGAGCACCCTTACGCCGACGAAGCTCTTCTCGATGCCCCGCATCGCCAGCAGCGGCGGGCCTTGGTCCTCGCTCAAGCATGCACCTCCAGGACGCCCTCCGCGGCCATTGCGCTGGCCCCGACTACTCCGGCATCCTCGCCCAGCTCGCTCAACACGATGGGCAGGTTGCGGGTGGCGAGCGGGAGGGACCGATGGTAGACGGCGCTGCGGACCTCCGCCAGCAGCGTGTGGCTCGCCGCGTACGCGACGCCGCCTCCGATCACGACAAGCGAGGGGTTGAGCACGCTAACGAGCGTCGCCAGGGTCTCCCCGATTAGGCGCCCCGAACGCCGCACTATCCCCACCGCCCCCGCGTCCCCGTAGGTCGCCGCCTTGAGCACGCTGCCCAGGTCGAGTTCCCCCGCCTCACGCAGCGCCGCGAGCGCGCCTCCCCGCTCCAGCCCGGCGATTCTCTCGGCCTCGCGCACGATGGCCGGCGCGGCGGCCATCGCCTCCAGGCACGCGACGTTGCCGCAGGCGCAGACCGGGCCATCGGGGGCTGCCCGCACATGGCCGATGTCCCCGGCGGACCCTTGAGAGCCCCGGTAGAGCCGCCCGTCCACCACAATCCCGCACCCGATTCCGGTCCCGATCTTGACGAAGAGCATGTTCTCCACGTCCCGCCCGAGCCCACCCCGGTGCTCTCCGAGCGCCATGATGTTCACGTCGTTGTCCACAAAGACGGGCGCATCGTACCAGCCCGCAAAGGCCTCATGGATCGGGTACGAGTCCCATCCTGGCATGAGGGGGGGTACCGTCGGCCGCCCTGAAGCGTACTCCACCGGCCCCGGTAATCCGACCCCGACCGCGATGACCTCGCGCGCGTTGGCCCCTTGCTCGTCCAGAAGTCCCGACAACAACTCCACCGCCCTGCCCAGAACCCGATTCGGCCCTTCCCGAACGTCCGCCGGCTCGCCGGCTCGCCCGATAACCTCGCCCCCAAGGGTAGTGACCGCCACGTCCGCCGACGTAGCCCCAAGGTCCACCGCTGCCACGAGTCCGGCTCCGCGCGGTATCCGCAATAAGGACGACCGGCGTCCACCTTCCGACTCGCCCAGCCCGTCCTCGACTAGGAGGCCGGCTCCCACGAGTTGGCCCACCTCTAGCGACACCTTGCTCCGACTCACGCCCAAATGCTCCGTCAGCTGCGCACGCGAAACCGACCGCCCGTATCCCCGAACGTGACGCATGATCTCCCCCTGCGTCGCGCTGCGGATCAACGAACGTGCTGCGGTCCTTACGCTCCTTTGCTCCATCCCGCCGCAGCATAATGGACTTGTGTCAATTCTTCAACAACTTTTGCCAAGATTTGACAGAAGCGCGGAACAGGATCACCACGTCAGTGCGGTCCCGCGGCCTCATTACCGGGTCACGCAGTCGAAGACGCTTTTGGAGGAGGACCCAGCACAGACGCGTGGGTTCCAAAACACCCAGTCGGTGGAGCTACGGTTTTACGCAAGGCTGGGTGAGGAAGCGAAGATAGGGTTGGCGCTGGTTTAGCGGTTCGCGCTTGCGCCATGATCATGTAACCGCGTGGAAGGGGCGTTCCCGGAACTTTGCCCCGAGGGGATTCTCCGAAGCTGGGTACCAAGCTCCGTCGTAAGGTTTGCGACGCGTGTGCCGACCAACGTCGGCGTCAGCACCTGCGGGCGACGTAGGACGGACCTGACCCGGGTACCGGCCGCCCTCTCCACCTTCTCGTGCACCAACTTCCCGAACACCTCGGTAATCGGGCGGGCCTGCATCGGCGTGACGGACGTTCCGGATCCTCCCGGGCTATGCTCAAAGGCGGACACCGTGGGGGTGGTCCGGCTCCATTGGCCACCGCCTTAGACGGTGTCCAGGACTCCGATCGCTACAGCCCGAAGCAGCGCCGTTGCTAGGTAGGCTGCACGAGCTTCAACCTTTTACGGAGGGCGGCGAGGGATCGGGGGTGCGAGGAGCAAAACCTGCGGGCGGGGCCGCTTCCCAAGGATGTAACCGGCCGAAGAGGCGCGTCGTTCGCCGCCAAGGCTGGCCTATCGCGGGGCATGTATCTCCTCTTCCGCGGCGGCCGGTTCCTTCATCCTTCGCTCCCACGCCGCCAGCTTCTCCGAGGAGGGGCGCAGGGTGATAAGGCTCACCGCGACGAAAGCCACAAGACTGGCCAGCAACCCGTAGATTATGGCCGCGCTCGAGTGTATCCCCTGCGCGAAAATGAACCCCACGGCGACCGCGCTGCCCGCGGCCATGGCGGCCAGGGCGCCTGCCCCGGTCGCCCGCCTCCAGTACAGAGCCCCGACGACGGGGACGAAGGTCGCGCTCACCAGCAGGGCGAAGGCCACCGTCAGGGCCCCGACCACGTCGCCCACGATTATCGCGAGGACGAAGGCCACGCCGCCGACGATCAGCATGAAGACGCGGTTCAGGGCGATACCGGCGGTTTCCCTTCCGGCGAAGAAGTGGGCGTACACGCCGTTAGCGAACACGGTGGAGGCGGCCATGAGACAGGCGCTCGCGGTCGACATGACCGCCGCGAGCGCCGCCGCGAGCACCAGCCCCCGGACGCCGACCGGCAGCACGGTCGTCGCCACCTCCGCGAACGCGTTGTCCGGGTTCTCCAGGTTCGGGAGGATGATCCTGGCGGCGCTGCCCACGAGCGCCCCCGCGAGGGCGTAGGCGACGCAGTACGCGCCCGTGATGAGCCCTCCCCAGCGGGCGACGCCGCCGCTGCGGGCCGTGAAGACCCGCTGCCACGTCTCCTGGCCGATCATGATGCCGAGGAAGAAGGCGAGGAAGTAGGCGAGGATGGTCTGCCCTCCGATCGCCGTTATGTCGAAGTAGGAGCCGGGCAGTTCTTCCCGCATGGCCCCAAGCCCGCCGGCCCGGGAGATCGTGAGCGGCAACAAGAGGAAGAAGATGCCCACGGTCATCACGACGAACTGGATGATGTCCGTTAAGCTGATCGCCCACATCCCCCCGGCCACCGAGTACAGGAGGACGGCCCCCCCAGCGAGCGCGATGGCGAGGATGGGCGAGACCCCGAGCACCACGCTGAAGAGCGTGCCTATTGCCAGGACCTGCGTCACCACGACCATCACCTCGTAGACGCCCATGACGATCGCCCCGAACAGGCCCGCCGAGGGCTGGTAGCGGAGTTCCAGGACGTCGGAGAAGCTCACGATGCCGAGGTTGGCGAGCCTGCTCGCGAAGAGGAGGCTCAGGGCCGCGGCGCCCAAACCGATCATGGCCGCGAGCCACATCCCCGAGAGGCCGAACTGGTAGCCGAGGGCCACCCCACCGACGGTCGAGGCCCCGCCCAGGGTGGTGGCGCTCAGGGTGCCCGAGTACATGACGGGACCCAGGCGCCGCCCGGCGACCAGGAAGTCCTCCGCCGTCGTGGCCCTCCGGTACCCCCAATAGCCCGCGGCGAGCATGGGGACGAAGTAAGCCGCTATCATCAGGTAATCGATCACGCCACCCATGTCCTACCTCCTCCTAAGACCTTCCGGCCACCGACCGGTTCCGCTGCGTCCGCGCGAAAACCTCCTCCGAGAGAATCCTTCAAGAAACCCCGCCCGCAGCTCAGGGGTTGCCTTAGGTTTCCGCCACCGCCGGGCGTCCCTGCGGCCGCACCCCCTCGTAGATGTCCGTGCGGTACGTCTCCGTGGCAAGGTAGGCGGAAACGAGGCTCACGAGAGAAAGCCCGGCAAGGTAGAGCGCCACGGGCCAGATGGAGCCGCCGGAAGCCGCGAGCAACGCCGAGGCGATGAGGGGGGCGAACGCGCCGCTAAGGACGCCCGAGAGCTGGTAGGCGAGCGAGGCCCCGCTGTAGCGCCGCCGGGTTTCGAACTGCTCGGCGATGAAGGCCGCCCCGGGGCCGTAGACGCCTCCCAGCACCGCGGCGTATACCAAGAACGCGAGCCAGATCAGGACGGTCACCTCAGTGCCGAGCACCCAGAAGAAGGGGAAGGCCAATAGAGCGGCCACCGCCGCCGACCAGACGCAGACCGGCCTCCTGCCGACCCGGTCCGAAAGCGACGCGAAGATGGGTATGGTGATGAGCTCGGAGATCGCCGCGATTATGACCCCGGTGAGCATCACGCCCCGCGGTATCCCCAGCGTCTCCGTGCCGTAGGAGAGGGAGAAGGTCACCACCACGTAGAAGCCGCCGATGGTGACGAAGACTATGCCCGCGCCGATGAGCACCTTGCGCAGGTCGTTCTTGAGCACCTCGACCATCGGCAGGCGGGCCTCCGTGCCGCTCTCCTTGACCGCAGAGAACGCCGGGGTCTCGAATATCCTCAGGCGGATAAAGAGCCCCACCCCCACCAGCACGATGCTGACGAGGAAGGGCACGCGCCAGCCCCAAGAGAGGAACTGCTCGTCGGGCAATGCCGCGAAGGCGGAGAAGATGACGGTCGAGAGAAATAGCGCGATGGGGGAGCCCATCTGGGGCCAACTCCCGTAGAAGCCCCGCCTGTCTTCGGGGGAGTACTCCACGGCCATCAAGACAGCGCCGCCCCACTCGCCGCCCACCGCGAGGCCCTGCAAGAACCGCAGGACGACGAGCAGGATCGGTGCCCAGATACCTATAGCGTCGAAGGTCGGCAGAAGTCCTATGAGCGTGGTGGCGACGCCCATGATCAGGAGCGTTATGACGAGCATGGATTTCCGGCCGATCTTGTCCCCGTAGTGGCCGAAAACTATCCCGCCTAAGGGCCTGGCGACAAAGCCGACCCCGAACGTGGCGAAAGCCGCCAGCGTCCCGATGACCGGGTCGACGTTCGGGAAGAAAAGCTGGTTAAAGACCAGTGCCGCGGCCGTGCCGTAGACGAAGAAGTCGTACCATTCTATGGTCGTGCCTATGAGACTTGCGAACACCACCTGTCTTACGGACGCGTTCTGCCCGACGCCCTCCCCGCCGACGTTCTCCATGCCTCCCCTTTCCCCGGAGTCGTCGCTACAAGCGTTGCTTGGAACTGTAGCATACCGGTCTTTGTCCCGCGCCTGGCGCTCCTCCGCCTTGCTTCTCTCCCTGTGCCTATATACGATGCCGGTGCAAGGCCCGGCCGCCTTCGCGGCTGGACCGCGCGGCGTTCGAGGCGGGTAGGCTACCCCGAGGCAGGTGGACCACAATGGACCGGGCGCGCATCGCGGTCACGCAGTTCAAGGCACGCGACGTCGAGAGCTTCGAGGAGTTCGCCGAGCACGTCGTCTGGCACGTGGAAGGCGCCGTCTGGCAGGGGGCCGACTGCGTGGTCTTTCCCGAGTACTTCACCTCCGAACTCCTGACAACCTTCCCGGAAGCACGGACGACGCCCCACACGGAGGCCGAGAGGATCTTCGACCGGATGGGGTGCGAGTACAAGGAGGCATACCTAGACCTCTTCAGGGGTCTGGCCCGGGATCGAGGAATCTACATCGTCGGCGGCAGCCTCTTCTACCACGACGAAGGCGACGGGCGCTACTACAACGCGAGCTTCCTCTTCGACCCGGAGGGCGGCGTGGGCGAGCAGCGCAAGACCCATCGGGCCTACGAGCTCGTCTACAACCGCGAGATGGTCACGGCCGGCGACGAGCTGAAGGTCTTCGATACGGACTTCGGCAAGGTGGGCATCACGATCTGCTACGATGCGGCCTTCCCGGAGACGGCCAGGATCCTCATGCTCGGCGGCGTCGAGGTGATCTTCAATCCCTCGTGCGTCTTCAACGAGTGGGGCGTTGAGCGGATGCGCACCTACTCCGCCGCCCGGGCCATAGAGAACCAGTGCTACGTCGCCAACAGCCAGGTCCTCGGCGATCTGGGTTTCCCGAGCGACCGGCCCATCCACTTTGAGGGCCGCAGCGCCATCCATTCTCCTGCCGACCCCTCGATGGGCCCGCCGGACGGTGTCCTGGTGCAGGGCACGCTCGGCCAGGAGCAGGTCGTCTCCGCGGAGATCGACCTCGAGAAGCTCCGCAGGTACCGCGAGGAGGGCATCCCGCCGATGCTCAAGGATCGCCGGCCCGAGTTCTATCGGAGATTCCTGTACACCGAGGCGGAGGACCGCGCCGCGGCGCCGTAGGACCTCCTCCGCACCCGTCCGGATCTCTAGGCGGCGAGCAGTTCTCTGAGGGCGTCGTCGATGAAGCGGACGTCTTCTGGGTTCCTGCCGCTGCCGGCGAAATGGCCCCAGATCGAGGGTATCGGGCGGAGCTCGGCGTTCGGCATCCGGGATACCTCGTACTCGCTGTCCTCCGGGGTGAAATACAGGTCGGTCTGGCCGGGCATCACGACGGCCTTCGCCTCTATCGCGCCGAGCGCGGCCTCGAGGTCCCCATCGAAGCCCGGGGTTGCCCCGACGTCCGCGTGCTGCCAGGTCCAGAGCATCGCCAGCAAGTCGTTGGCGTCTTTGCCGACGTAGTTCCCCTCCCAGAAGGCGATCAGGTAGTCCTCGAGCGAGGAGTATCCATACCCCAGGTACACGCGCTCCCGGTAGAACGCCTGGGAGAGGGCCCATCCAGCGTAGACCCTGGCAAAGGCCCTTAGGCCCGTGGTCGGCGGCCCGTCGTACCATCCCCCTTCGAAAGCCGCGTCCGCCGTCAGGGCGGCTTTCACGCCCTCCAGAAACACGAAGTTGTGGGGCGAGGTCCGCGCCGAGCCGCAAAACGGGAGGATACGCTCGACCATCCCGGGGTAGCTCGCGCCCCACTGGAAGGCCTGCTGGGCGCCCATCGAGTAGCCGACGACCAGAGCCAACCTCTCGATACCGAAACGTTCGGTTACGAGCCGGTGCTGGGCGGCGACGTTGTCGTGGACGGTAACTTGCGGAAAGCGGGCCCTGTCGTAGGGAGGCGGCGTGTTGGAAGGCGAGGAGGAGAGGCCGTTGCCTAGCATGTTCGGCACGACGACGAAGTACTCCTTCGGGTCGAGGGCCATGCCGTCCCCCATCAACCACTCGTTGTCCGGGTGCCGCCCGCCGAAACGGGTCGGGTAGACGACCGCATTACTCTTCGCACCGTTGAGGTTGCCGTAGGTCTTGTAGGCGAGCCTAGCGCCGCGCAGCGTGGCTCCGCTCCGCAAGACGACGTCTCCTAGTTCAAAGATCTCGTAGTCCGTCATAGACAAGATTGCTCCCCGCCGAAATATGAAGTGCTGGTGGCCAGTGTACTGTCGAGGCGTGCAGGCCTATTTGAGCCTCACTCTCGGGAAACAAACCTTGAGCGACGCAACGTAGCCGTATCACGAACGGTAGCGTCCGAGACCCGGCGAAACCTTCGCCACACTAGTACAGTCCAAAACGAGCTACGTTGGTCTTCCATGCCGTCTCAGGCACTGATGGTACCCGAGGGCTGCGCCTCAAGCGCACAAGTTAACAAAATCCCGGGATGGGCGGCGCGCCCGCGGACGCGTGGGTCCCAAAACACCCAGTCGGTGGAGCTGCGGTTCCGCGCCTTGTTGGGGCAGGAGCCGAAGGTCGAGCTGGCGCCGGTCTAGCATTCACGCGCCCTGCTCGCGGCACAGTGTAGAAGATAGGGGTCGCGCCGGAGTAATTCTCGCAAGTCCGCATGGCTTCGATCCGCCGTCGCGTGTTTCCCCCGACCCCCGAACCCGGTAAGCTACCGAGAGGTCGAGCGTTGGGCGAACCCGGGGAGGATTGATGGGCGAAAAGCGCGACAGGGACGTCGAGAAGGTCTACTCCGCCCCCGAGTTCGCGGCCAAGCTGCGCAGGCTGGCCGACGCCTTAGAGGCGGGCGAGCGGTTCGAGATCCGGGTTGCCGGGGAGAGGGTCTACGTGCCCGCCCGCGCCGAGTTCAACGTCGAGCACGAGCGTGAGGGGGACGAGGAGGAGCTTGAGTTCCAACTCAAGTGGACCAACCGGTGAGCCCTTGCTCTTGCGTGCCGACCACCCCGTACCCTGAAGGGCCCTGCTAGGATCCCCGAGCGCGGCTCTCATATCCCCATATCCGCTCACCTGCGTGGAGAGGTGGTTCTCGCAATTCTCGGAGGGTGCGTGAGAAAGGGATGATGGTGGTGATGGGCTTCCTGCTACCATCGCTCCTCCCTCCCGCGCCATTGCTCCGGCGGATCATCCTCGCCGAGGGCACCCCGCGGCATCTGGTGGAGGGTCGGGTGCGCAGGGGCGCTATCGCCGGTAGACCGAAAGGTCCGAATAGGGCCGGGATCCGGCGCCTTCCCGACCACGAGGGGCACGCGGTGGGTTCGGGGGTATTGGGCGCCGAAGTTCGAGGCGGGTGACGCCGACACTCGCCGCGATGCTGGTCGCCGCCCTGCTGGTGGGGGTGCTCATCGGCTGCGTCGGCATCGGCGGCGTCCTGCTGCCGCCCGCCCTCGTCTATGTGGGCGGCTTCGGCTTCCACCTGGCCGCGGCGACGAGCGTGTGGGCTTTCCTGTTCTGCGGGGCGGCGGGCACGCTGACCTACTCCGGCCGTCGCAGCGTCGATTGGCGGATGGCGGCGTGGCTGGGGGCGGGCGTCGTCCCGACGGCGTTCGCGGGGGCGTGGGCCAACGTCGCCCTGCCGGAGGGCGCGCTGATGGCCCTCCTAGCGGCACTAATGGTGTTCACGGGCGCCGACGCCCTGCTGAGGAGCCCCGTCGTCCGACAGGCGTGGCGCATCGGGGCGCCCGCCCTGCTCGTCGTCGGCGCGTTCGTCGGTTTCGGCTCCGCGCTCACGGGCACCGGCGGGGCCGTCTTGCTCGTCCCGATCCTGCTGCTCTTGCGGACGCCGGTGCTGGCGGCCGTGGGCGTCGCCCAGGCCGTCTCGCTGCCGGTCGCGGCCTTCTCCACAGCGGGCTACTTACACTACGGCTCGATGGATTTCGTCCTCGGCACGGCGCTGGGGCTGGTAGCGGCCGTGGGCGTTGTGGTCGGCGCCCAGATCGCCCACGCGGCGCCGGCCGCGGCGCTGCGGCGCGTGGTCGCTATGGCCCTCCTCTGCGCGGGGCTCCTGATCGCGGCTCAGACGACGTGGGGGGCGACGGTCGGCGAGACCGCCGGCCCTCTAACGCGCGGCCACCATCTCATTCACCCAATCTCATAGAAAGTTGGGTTCTCCAAAGTCCGCTTGCAGGATCCCGTATAGATCGTTTTCTCGGGGCCGCGCGAAATGCGGGAATCAATCTCCTCAGAACTCTCACGTACGATCGTCGTCTCGGTTGCCTTCGGGAATCCGGAATTTCCGTCTCCGCACCGGAGATGCCTGCTGACGCGTCCCGTGATTCGAACTCGTGCTGCGACATCTCCGGTAGCTTCCTTCGCTAGGCCACGCTACCTCTTGCCCCCTACTTGAGCTCCACGCCGGCGTCCCTTTCGGCGAGCTTCACGATCGCCCCCCAGTCCTCGGAACCGAGGCCGGCGGCCTGGCCCTCGACAAAGCGTTGGTGGGTCTGCCCGATGATCGGCAGCGGCATCCGACGTTTGGACGCCATATCCAGGCCGATCTTGATATCCTTGGTCTCCAGGTCTATGGAGAACCCAGGCTCGAAGTCGCGCTCGGCCACCCGCTGCCCAAGGGTATTGCGCACATGGTAGCAGTCGGCGCCGGTGCCGGAGAGGACCTTGACCATGAGATCGAGTGGCGCCCCCGCCTTGGCCCCTAGCACCAAGCCTTCGGCTACCGCCGCCAGGATCCCGCCAGATACGAGGTTGTTTACGATCTTGATCGTGGAGGCTACCCCAAGCTCTCCGCAGAAGGTGATGTCGGTCGCGATGCGCCCAAGAAGCGGTCGCAGCTTCTCGTAGGTCTGCTCTTCGCCTGCCACCATGAGTGAGAGGGTGCCCTCGGCGGCCTCCTTGGAGCTTTTGCCCATCGGGGCGTCCAGGACCTGCACGCCCTTATCCCGCAATGACTCGCCGAGACTCACTACCGCGTCCGGTCCTATGGTGCCGAGGTTGACCACGACGTCACCTTCTCCCAAGGCCTCGGCCAGCCCCTCCTCCCCGAAGACCGCAGTATCCGTGATCTCGGCATTGGGGAGCAGGAGAAAGAAGATCTCGCACTCCTCGGGAAATTTTGAGAGGCGCTCCACCGGGGATCCCCCGGCGGAAACGAAAGGGTCCAACTTTTCCGCCTGCAGATCGTATCCGTATACGTTGAGGCCACCCTCGACGAGCCGGGTGGCGATGGGCATGCCCATCGTCCCGAGCCCGACGACGCCTACGCTTCTGGTGTCAGTATCGCTCATAGCAGTTATGCTCCTTTGCTGAAACACTCTCAACGACCCCGCGCCCTACCGCTCCGCGGCGGCACTACCGATCCCGCGGCCACCCTCGTCATTGGCGTCCTCTTTTAGACTATGTGCTCGCCGCCGATTCGTTCCGTGCCCTGTCTCCTTTCGTACCCTCCGAAGCCCCAGGCCGAGAAGGGTTTGCCCCTCACGGCGAGGTACTGGGGCTCGAGGAACTCTTCCATGCCGGCGTGGCCTCCTGCGAACAATCTCCATCGTGCCAATGCACTCATGCGCAAAGCACGCACCCGCTGGAGGATCCTGGTAGCAGCGGCATCTTGTGGAAGCGGTCTCGGACGCACCGAAGAGCGGGTAGGTCTACTACAGTAAGGTTCGATGGACGCCTATCCAGAGGATACCGCCGCTTCGGCAGGAGAAGCTTGTGTCTCCTCAACGTCCTTGCCCACCGGCTCCCAACGGATCAAAAGGAGGGCAGTCAGGCCAACTATCGGGACGACCGCCAAGTACAGCAGCGTCTGCGAAAGTCCGGCGGTGGCCAGGACGAGCGGGAACACGTAGAAGCCGAGGATGCTACCGACCCGGGACATGGTCTCGGCCCAACCCGTACCCGTACCCCGGAGGTTCGTCGGGTAAGAGAGGGCCGCCATCGTCTTACCCTGGGCGCCGGGGCCGAACGAATGTCCGAATATAAAGAGGCCGATCAAGAACGCTCCCGCGTATGCCGGGATGCTCTCGCGAGTTATGCCGACGATAATGAGACTTGCCGCGGCGATAGAGTAACCGATAACCGCGAGTTTCCACACCCCGAGCCTTTGCGTGAGAAAAACCTGGGTTCCACCGCCGACGATGCCAAAGACGTTCAGCGCTATTGCCCCGAGGACCGCGTACAGGGCTCCCTCCCCGAAGAGTAGGACGGCGATAGTCGGCAAGTAGAAGCCGACGGCGAAGTACTCCATGCTCTGGGTGCCGGAGATGATGGAGGCGAGGATGGTCCTCATCCTGAGACGGGAGGAGAAGATCTCGCGCAGACGCGGCCTCTCGTTGCGCGGAACGACCTCTTCAACCTGCTCCTCGGGCGGGGCGACGACGATCTGCACCTTGTAGTTCTTCTCGAGGATTTTGCCGGCCGCTTCGAGTCCCTGGTGCTGGGCGGCCCACATCGGGCTCTCGTCCACGTAGATGAGCCGGAGTATTAGGATGAGCAGCGCCGGTATGGCAGCGAAACCGACCGCGTAGCGCCACAGGTTCTCGTCCACCCCTATCAGGAGGAACGGCAGGGCGACAAGGCCCGTGCAAACCGCGGCCACGTACCAGACCAACTGCCAGAGGTTGACGGCCGAGCCCTTTATCCGCGAGTTGGTGAACTCAGCGATGAAGGTCAGGGCCAGCGGCAGGTCCATCCCGACCCCCACCCCGAGGAGGAAACGGAACACGAGCAACCACGTGAGGTTCGGAGCGAGCGCGGCGCCTATGGCGGCGAAGACGAGGAACAACAGGTTGACTACGAACATCTTGTAGCGACCGTACTTGTCCGCGAGGATGCCGCCCACCAGGGCTCCCACCAGGGCGCCTAAAGCCATGATCGCGGTGACGCTACCCAGTTGGAAAGGCGTGAGAGAGAGCTGCTCCTGGAGGGAGTCCACCCCGATACCCAAGCTCGTCAGGTCGTAGGCGTCGATGAAGATGCCGCCCAGCGCGATGAACACCAGCATTCGCGTCCTCGCGCTGGCCATAGGCCGGGTGTTGACGAAGTCGAAAACATCCCGTATCGAGCGGATAGTCACGGTCTCCATCAGTGTCTGCCTCCTGTCAGTTGTTCTGGCTCTCTTCTCATGACGAACACGCACCGGCTGCACGGCCCCGCGGCCGTACGCACGCGGGCTGCCGCGAAGCCGGAATCCAGCGCCGGGGAGCCGCTTTGGCGATCAGCTCTCCGCGTCCGCGTTTGCATGGTTCCCAACGTTCACCCCCAATAGTTGCTCGTACACCTTCACAGCGGCGCTTGTGTCCTCATGCCCGTAACCCGCGGCGCGGGCCAGACCGTTGAGGGTTTGGACGGCGTTGCCGACTATCATCGAAGCCCCGGCGTCCTCTATCATCGCCAGAGCCAGGGAGTTGTCTTTGCTCAAGAGATCGACCGTGAAGGCCGGGGAAAAGTCGCTGTCGAGCATCTTGGGACCGATCGCACGGAAGAGGTTGCTCACGGTGGCGGCGTCGCTCTCGGCCACCGTTTCATAGAATTTTCGTGGCGACAATCCCACTAAGGCAGCGGCGACCAGGGCCTCGGCGGTGATGGCGTTGATGGCGCCGAACATCAAGTTGTTCAGCAGCTTGATGGCGTTGCCCGAACCGGATGCCCCCGCATGGGAGATGTTGCGCGCGATGGCGTCCAGGGCGGGACGGGCGACCTCCAGATCCTCGCTGTTCCCCCCAACCGGCAGCGTCCACCGTCCGCAGGCCTCCGGCCTGCCCAACACAGGAGAGTCCAGGTAACCGACACCGGCCTCGGCTGCCTTGGTGACTATACGCCGAGTGGTAGCTGGATCCACCGTCGAAGTGTCAGCTACGACGAGCCCTTGCGAGGACCGAGACAGCAGGCCGTCCGCACCGGCGACGACTTCGGCGACGTCGCTCGGCCTGGGCAACGATAAGAGGACCACCCTGCAGAGAGGAGGGATCTCCCCGACGGACCCGACAGCTCTTGCCCCGGCATCGGCGGCACGCTTCAGGGCCGCTTCCGACGCGTCGTAGACGGCGACCTCATGGCCGGCCTCGAGCAGCGCGTTGACCATACGTCCGCCCATCGTTCCCAGTCCGATTACCCCTACTTCCACCAGTGCCTCCTGCTTCGCCGCTGGGCGTGTGTCGAGATTGGCGTCGTTCGCCGCCGGGTGGCAGAGTCACATTCCCGCGCTGGGCCGGTCGCCGTCTCAGTCATGGAATCGGACGTGGACCTGGGGTTTGGAGAGCTCGGGAAGCACGAGCATCTTGGGATCCTTGCCCACATGGCGGGCCGCATGCTGGAGCGCCTCCTCGAAGGTGCGCGTCGGTATGCAACCCATGCCGCGCGCGAAGCCGGGCGACTTGGCACCGGCGATATAGATGGCACGCGTTCGCTCGAGCGCAACCCCACCCATGTAGAGCATGGAGAAGGCATGGTAGGGATGGTAGCCGAAGCCGTGGCGAAACTTGTGGATGTATTCGGGGCGATTCGACATATCGTCCTCGTAGCGGCGCATCTCGCCCGTGGAGGCGCAGCGTTGGAAGAGGTCGTAGAGCTCCCGGTATGACGGGAACCATTCGTCGTTGAACCACCCGTCGCAGACGGAGGCGCAGATCACGACGGCCCCGGGTTTCAATGCAGCGCTGTTCCTCACGATGGAGGACCCTATTGCCTGCAGCATCAGGATCGGGTTCGATCCCATCCCGGGTCCGTAATGGAAAGAGCGGGGCATGCCGAGCACGAGGACGTCGGCCTTTTCCCCCTCCAGATCGACCTCCGTGCGCCGCGAAGCCAGTGGCCAGGAGGCACGCTCCACCTCTTCGGTCTGGCCCGCGCAGACCTGTAGCTGACGCGATTGGCCGTCGAGGACCGCGTCGACGGCGAAGAAGGGCGCCTTCATGGCCCCTTCGATCTTCTTGCCGATGCTCGTGAGTTGGCCGCGGAAATGGCTTTTCGTCGAGACGGGAACGAAGTCCTCGCGGTACATGGTTTCTGGGGTGTGGTGGCAGCGTATCGAGCGCCATGTCGTCAGGCCCGTGCACGGCATCTTGTACCCCCCGGAGTAACCACCGTAGGGGTTGCCCGTGGTATGCCCGAGCATGATCGCCAGGTCGGCCTCGAGCACATCCTTGTTCACCTCGGCGACATCCCCATGGTCCGTCTCCCCGACCTTGACGACACCCTCGGGATCCTCGGGATCGTGGTTGACCAGCCGCTCCCCGGGAAAGGCGCCCACGATATCTTCGCCGAGGTACTCCTTGAATTCATCATCGTGGTTCTTCCGGTGCAGGCCGATGGCGCAGACCAGCTTTACGTCCTGTTCGGCGACCCCGGCGGCTTTGAGCTCTTCGAGAAGGAGCGAGATAGCGACGCGCCGGTGCGCGGTGGGATGGGTGCCACCCTTTACCCGGTCGGGGAAGGCAATGACGACCCTGGCGCCGGGACCGACCAACTCGCGGACTGAGGATGACCTCAACGGCTCTGCCAGCGCCCGGCGCGTGGCCTCCACGGGGTCCTCCAGCGGCTCGGGCTCGGCGAAGGTATCCCCGGACCTTACCACCACGGCGCTGTCCGGCACCTCGACGTCCATGTCCGAATCTCCGTACTCTATGCGAACCTGTTTCACTCGATCCGTTCCTTTCCGGTGAGAGCGGCGGCCTTCGGCTTAGGGACGCTCTCCGTTGAGGGACCCTAACGGCGGAAGGCCGGCCTCTCGTCGGGCGTGCTCCACGGACTTCCTGAGCCCGCGCTCCATCGAGAACTTCGGTTCGAAGCCGATCTCGGCCTGAAGGACCGAGTCGTCGAGCTCCCACGCAATACCGAACTCGCCCGGCTCGTAGGAGATCCGCGCCTCGGGCACGAGCCTCCGGATGTACGCGCCCGCTTCCCGGATCGAGCGTACGTCGAACTGGGTGTTGAAGACCGTGGTGCGGGTCTTCGGAACCCCAAGGCACTTCACGACGAGATCGGCTATGTCCTCGACATACTGCCAGTCCACCACGTCGTCACCGAAGGGCACTACGGCCGGTTCGCCCAACGCAGCCCTGACCAACTCGTTGACAAAAGCGCTCGCGCCGCGAACGCGGCCGGGCCCGTAAACGACGGTGAATCGTAGCCCTAGAGCGTCAACATCCCACTCGTTTACGTAGTGATCGGTGAGGAACTCGTCGAACGATTTGGTGGCACCGTACAGGTGCACGGGATGATGCGGCGCGTCGTTGGAAAGCACCCGCTCCGCGTGGGAGCTACGAGAGCCGAAGACGACGACGGAGCTCGCCCAAACCAACTTCTTCAACTCGAACAGCCGGGCCGCCTCCAGGATGGTCGCCTGGCCCTGCACGTTGACCCGGATGGCCAGTGGGGGGTTCTCGTCGGAGGCCGGGTGCAACAAAGAGGGGAGATGGACGACGCGGTCCACCTGAGCGTCGCGGATCGCGTGTCCCACGTCCCGCAACGAAGAGACGTCCCCCGTCACGAAACTGACCTGGGATAGCTCCTCCGGCGCGAGGACGCCGTGGATCACGTTGGAAGGCAGGTTGTCCAACGTGACGACCCGTTGGCCCTCACGGATCAATCGGCGGACAACATAGGCACCTATGAACCCGGTACCGCCGGTGATCAGTACAGACAACGCAACACCGGCTTTCCGCTACCTTCTCCGGCTCCGCCCTCAGCGACGATCTTCCGGGTTTCTGGCATAAAGCCGCACGAGCAGCGCCGAAACAGGAGCCGGGTACGAGACTCTGTAATCAGACACGTTATCTCGGAGATCACGGTTCCGTCTCCAGGTAACCGCGGAGGGCACTCCGTACCCTGGCGATGTGACGGCGGGCCCCCACCTCTGCCGCGTGGGGATCCCCCTCGGCCATGATCGACAGGATCTCCTCGTGATCTCGCAGCGCGAGCCGCGGCGCGTCTTCACTGCGCCAGAGGGAGTGCATGGCCAATCGTATTTTGCCCTGCAAGCCATCCAGCGCTTCGGCGAGGTGCGGGTTGCCGGCCATCTCGCGGATCCGGCGGTGAAACCGCATGTCCATCTCTATGTGGGTCCCTAACCCTTCTCCCCCCTCTAGCGCCTCCCGGTGACGCGTAACGAGCGCTTCGAGTTCCGAAATGGCGGACTTGTCACGGCGACTGGTGGCCAACCTGGCGGCCAATCCTTCCAACGACTCGCGTACCTCGTAGAGTTGATAAAGGTCCTCAACCTCCACGCGGGCAACGACAGCACCCTTGTGCGGGACCGTGACAGCGAGACCTTCGTGGACCAGACGTTGCACAGCCTCACGCACCGGACTGCGACTGACGGCGAGCTGGCGGGCCAGCTCAGGGACGCTCAGGGACGTTCCCGCTGGGAGCCTGTTATCGTAGATCGCACCCTGTATCTGCTTGTACGCACGGTCGACGAGAAGGCCACCGTGCTCGAGTTCCGTAAGAGACCGAGATACCCCCACCACTTCCTCCAACCACCCGTCCCCGTCAATCGAGCATGTTACATGTAATATGTAGGCGTGTCAATTCGAGGCAGAAGCAGGATTTGGTCACTGGGTAACTAAGCTTGCCCTACAGAAGGAGCATCAGTTAGATCGTTCCTGAGCTGCCCTTCCGGTAGAACGAGGGGGGAGCGCTACGATCGCGCAAGATGGGGTCTTCGAGCCATCAGCCATCGGTCGCGAAGAGTACGGTCCTAAAAGGAGTATCTTCATCCGGGCCTGATCCCGCCCACCGTACCGGAGGTGAGGAAGCTGGTGCTCGTAATGGCCGTACCGGAGGGACGAAGACGCTTCCTTTTGGGGTGGTCGGTGTACAGAGAGTACCGTCATGGGCGCCTCGGCGCTCACGTCCGGACCGCCCGAGACCTACAGGATCACGCCGACGGCCCAAGGGGCGCCGTTTCCTCTCCCTTCCCTGAGGGGGTGCTTCCGCCGGCAGGCCGAGCGACACCCGGTGTTCGTCAGTCTTCCCCTTCGTATCGTCCCTCCCGTCGGGAGGCGCTCGGCGCCCGCGACCACCCGGTCGGTCCCGTCGACGAGCAGCGAGCCGTCCCTCGGATCCGGCGTCAAGTAGGAGTAGCGGCTCCTATGGAGGAGTTTTGCGCGCGCGCGTCGTCGACTTCGAAGTCCTTCTTGCCCTCCACCCGAACGGTTGCGCGGACTGTCTCACCGGGCAGGTAGGTTGCCTTCCTGGGCGCTACCTCGACCGTGGCCTTCCTCGTGGCGAGCAGACCCGGCAAGGCTGCCTGGTTGGCGTAGACTGCCCTGACGCCTGCCCAGAAACTGGGGATCGCAGCCAACGCCGTGCCGAGGATGCCGACGAAATGGGCCCCGAAGCCCGCGTTCAGGAGGAGCGAGTCGAGGGCGTCCGGCACGAAGTACGTTGCGGCGAACAACGCGGCCGACGGGGCCAGTAGCACGCCTAAAGTGACCTGTCGAGGGCACGCCGAGCGGCACCACACGGGGCTCCTGATGGGAGGGTGACGACCTTACGCAACCGCAGCGGGATGCGTGTAGTGAGAGACGTTGGCCTCGCTGCCCTGCTCCCACAGGCCGCCCACCGGCTCCGTGAGTTCCTCGAGCGGGCGGCGCGTTAGCGGACGCGTGAGGTCAGAAACACCCAGCCGCCGGAGCTACGTTTCCGCGCCACGGTGGGCGAGGAGCCGAAGCTAGAGTTGGCGCCGGTTTAGCGCTTGCACGCTTGCATCCTTGCCTTGTGGCTGTGTCCAAATGGCCTCTGCGAACTTCGCCCAAGAGATTGCAATGAAGAACAACTCGCGGCTCGCCGCAACGGCCGGACGACTCCCCGATCCTTGGAGACGCTTTCTACTGAGAAGCCGACGTCCGATATCTACACACCCGCAGCCTGCTCTAGTATTCCTTTTGAGTAAGCGCGTCGCTGTTTGCGCCCGGAAGGCAAGGTTCAGTTCTGGGCCAATCCGATGACGCTTGTCATACGAAACTCACGACGATCCTCACTACCGGGCGTTACGGCACACTCATACACTCGTGGACACGAAAGCAGGTGAGGGTCGGCTCGGGCGCGGGGCCGCTCGCGATTCGCATAGGAGAAAACGATGAACCAGCGAAATCCATTGTCCTCCATCGGCAAAGTGACGGCGGCGGCCCTACTTGTCGCGAGCGCTGGGTTTGTGATCCAGATAGCTTCTGGGGTCAAGGTCCCGCCGGTCCCACCGGGGCTCGTCATCATGCTGCTGGCGGCCGGTCTGATCGTATTTGGACCATGGAGGTGGACGCCGGCCGTCGGCATTGCTGTCGGCCTCTTCCTCCTGGTCGGGTTCTTCGCGAGCGGCGCGGTGGGCGGCCTGCTCGAGCCAAGGCAGGGGGGCGTGTTCGTCGGCACCTGGATTCAATTCCTGGCATTGATCGTCGCCGTCGTTGCCGGCACCGTTGTGACCTGGGGGGTCGCAAGAACCTGGCGTGAGGGGGTCGGCTGACGCGCCCATTACGACGCTAGGAGCCAGGCCGAACAATCGGAGAACGTTCTCGCGCGGATGACAGGAGAAACGCAATGGGTGGAAAAGACGTCTTGGTCGAAACGAGAGACCTCACCAAGAGGTACGGCACGCGCATAGTAGCCGTGGATCGCGTAAGTCTCACGGTGCGCAGGGGCGAGGTCTACGGTTTCCTCGGCCCGAACGGCGCGGGGAAGACGACGACCATGCGCATGCTGCTCGGGCTCATCCGCCCCACCTCGGGGGCGGCGAGCGTGTTGGGCCGTGCCCCGGGGCACCCGGAGAGCTTGGCGCGCGTCGGCGCGCTTGTCGAGGCGCCGGCCTTGTACCCTTACCTCTCGGGCCTGGACAACCTGCGCGTGATCGCGCGTTACGCTGGGGTCCCGGAAGGGCGGATCGCGGCCGCATTGGAAAAGGTGGGCCTGACAGATCGGTCCCGCGACAGATTCGCGACGTACTCGCTCGGCATGAAGCAGCGTCTCGGGATTGCCGCCGCGCTTCTCAAAGACCCGGAGCTACTGATCCTGGATGAACCGACCAACGGGCTGGACCCAGCAGGGATGGTGGACATACGCGATCTTATCCGCTCCTTGGGATCCGGCGAGCGTACGGTGCTCCTTTCTAGCCACATGCTCGGCGAGGTTGAGCAGATCTGCGACCGCGTGGGCGTTATCTCCCGCGGACGCCTGATAGCCGAGAGCACGGTTGAGGAACTACGCGGCAAGGGGGCGCTCTTGGTAGTCGCGAAGCCACTGGAACACGCCCGCCAACGCGCCGAACAACTGCTCGGCGCAGAGAGGGTGGAGGTGCATGACAGGACGCTTCGCTTGGATGCGGACCCGGCGACGGCCGGGCAGATCAACCGTGAGTTGGTGGGCGCGGGCATCGAAGTGGCCGAGCTACGCCCCATGGAACGCACGCTCGAGGAGGCGTTCTTGGCGATGACCGATCAGAAAGGTGAGAGCAATGTTGGCTAGCTTCTGGGCGGAGATGTTGAAGCTGCGCAATAGGCCCGCAGCCTGGGTGCTGCTGCTCGTCTCGCTGGTACTCAGCCAAGTGTTCAACTATCTCGTGCCCTACGCGGGCTACCTGACCGCGGACAACGAGAGGGCGGCGGAACGGATCCTGATGAGCACGATGCCGGAGAACTTCATCCCGAATTCTATCGGAGGTTTCCCGCTATTCGCAGGTGCCCTCGCGTTGACTTTAGGGGCGGTCTCGATCGGCAGCGAATACGGCTGGGGGACGCTGAAAACCATAATGTTCCAACGCCCCCGCCGGATGAGCGTCTACGCGGGAGAGCTGCTGGCGCTCGCCGTCGCGGTGCTCGCGATCGTGGTCTCGATCTTTGCTCTTGGAGCTCTTACAAGCTCCGCGATAGCCGCGAGCCAGTCAGAGTCGATGGACTGGCCGCCCTTGACCGAGATCGCGCGGGGAGTTGCCTCGGGCTGGCTCATCCTCATGATGTGGTGCGTACTCGGCGCGATGCTTGCGTTCTTGTTTCGAGGGATGGCGCTGCCAATCGGGCTCGGGGTAGTGTGGATTCTGGGCGTGGAGAACCTCGTAAACGTAGCGGCGCCGCTCCTCGACTTCGCGGAGGCGCTGCAGAGAGGACTGCCAGGGGTGAACGCTGGGTCTCTCGTCTCCGCGTTGGGAGGAGGAAGCGACACGCCCGGGGTAAACTCCGCAGTGGACGGTACCCAGGCGGCGCTCGTGCTCGTCGCCTACGCTGTCGCCTTTGTCCTGATAGCCGCCTTCGCGCTGCAGAGGCGGGACGTGACCTGAGGTTGCGCACTCTGGTAGAGATCATCTGCGTGCCGCGTATACTCATGGCGGTAGGCCCGAAACGGGAACCCGGTACGATGGCTCAGGCAACAAATAGCGAGCAACCTACGAGTCCTCCCGGCGGCAATGCTGCACGGATCGACGACGCCACACCCCACGAGGTGCTCCCGTCCGCGTGGCCGCTGTTCACGGCGGTGTGGCTACTGTTCCCTGTCGGCTTCGTGATTCAGGTGCTACGGACCACATCCCTCTCCCCGCTCCAGCTGCTCACGTTGTTCACTTCGCTGGCGGCCTTTCTCGCCGTCTTCCTCTGGCTCATGCTCCGCTATCCGTTTCCCGCGGCCGGGTTGACGGCCCGGGAACTGCGCGTCCGGGTCGGGCTACTCTTGGCCCTCGCGATACTCGCGTTGTACCTCGAACTCGCGTACGGAAATGGCGTCCCGTACCGCTTCATGTACGTCGTGGTCGCCGCGGCGGTGACGCTCCCGACACGCAAAGCCGCCTGGACGGTCGCGGTTACTGCGGTCGTTGCGGGCGTGGTCTACGAAGTCGCGGCTGGAGGGGATACGCTCGCTACGACTTGGAGAAGCATCGTCCCCTTCCCGTTAATCGGCATCGGCATGATCGCCGTGAGCCGACTCGTCGTCACGGTCCGCGAGTTGCAAGCGGCGCGAAGGGAGATCGCGCAATTGGCGGCAGCCGAGGCCGTGGCCGAGGAACGCCTTCGCTTCGCGCGCGACCTGCACGACCTGCTCGGGCACAGCCTCTCCCTGATCGTGCTCAAAAGCACGCTCGCCGGCCGGCTCATGCCCCCTGGCCCAGAGGCTGAGAGGGCGGCGAGGGAGGCCCAAGATATCGAGGAGGTGGCGCGCCAGGCGCTTGGCGAGGTGCGTGATGCCGTCGCAGGCTACCGTCGACCGACGCTGGAAGGTGAGCTCGCCGGCGCACGCGAGGTGCTGGAGGCCGCCGGCATCGACTGCCATATCGAAGGGGATATCGGTGTCGTGCCGGAAGCCATGGAGGCCGTGCTGGCTTGGTCGGTGCGCGAGGGGGCCACGAATGTGGTCCGTCACAGTCGCGCCGAACGTTGCGAGATCCGTTTGACCAGCGACGAGGAGGAGGTACGCGTGGAGGTGGACGACGACGGACGCGGTCCTTCTCCGGCGGAGGCCAGTGGCGGCACCGGCCTCGCCGGCCTCGCCGAGCGGGTCGCCGCGAGTGGTGGAGGCTTCGAGGCTGCGTCTTTGCCTGCGGGCGGGTTCCGCCTGCGCGTGAGCCTGCCGCTTCGGAACGGCACGCCCTCCACCTTCGAACCGGCTTCGGGAATCACCGGCTCGTGACAGAACCAGCCGCGATGACCGTCCGTGTGCTCCTGGCGGAGGATCAGGCTATGATGCGCGGCGCCCTTGCCGCCCTGCTTTCCCTGGAGGAAGATATGGAGATCGTGGCCGAAGCGTCGCGTGGCGACGAGGTGGTCCCCGCCGCACTGGACGCCTCGCCAGACGTGGCGCTGCTGGACATCGAGATGCCGGGCGGTGATGGGCTCTCGGCGGCTGCGGAACTCAAGAAGCGTCTGCCTTCTTGCCACGTGATCATCCTGACCACATTCGGCCGGTCTGGATACCTGCGGCGGGCCATGGAGGGGGGCGCCGTCGGGTTCATGCTCAAAGACGCGCCGCCCGAAGAGCTGGCGGCGGCCATCCGCCGGGCTATGAATGGCGAGCGGGTGGTGGACCCGGGCCTAGCCGCTGCGGCCCTGAGCGAGCGCGGAAACCCTCTCACTGACCGGGAGCGCGACGTCCTCCTCTGCTCTGGCGACGGGGCGTCGGTAAGGGCCGTCGCGGCCAAGCTCTACCTCTCGGAGGGCACCGTGCGCAACTACCTCTCCACGGCGATCAAGAAGCTCGGAACGCGGAACCGAGTCGAGGCGGCGCGCCTTGCCGAGAGGAAGGGCTGGCTCTAACGATCGCGGCGTCGCTTGGCCTCAATCAGGGGGCTACCGGAACCTAGCAGCCTAGCTGGCGGACGAGCAGGAAACTCAGGACGGCGAAACCCGTAGCTGTGGCGAGCCCCGGGGGAGCGCGGCTTCTCGGGAAGGCCCCTTACAGGCTAGACGTAAGATAACCCTGGCGCTGCGGGTCCGGCCATACTCTGGAGGCGGAGGCGCCGATAGGGACGCGTGAGTCCCGAAACACCCAGCCGCTGGAGCTGCGGTTCCGCGCTATGGTGGGCCGGGAGCAGAAGGTCGAGCTGGCGCTGGTCTAGAGTTTACGTGCTCGCGCCCTGCTCGTGGCACCGCGTAGAACACTGAGGATCTAGGAATTTCGCTTGTGCCGATTTCTCGGAGCCTCGGGCTGGGGCCACTTACAAAACGTCGGGCGCATCGGCTGCTTACGCGGGAGTTCGTGTCATGCCCCCGCCTGGGAGCGGCGCCCTGCGATGACACTTGATGGTGAGCAGGCTGGCGCGTACTCGAGAATCTTCGACGGTCTACCTGAGGTGCTACGGGGCAATCCCCGCCATGAATCTCCAACGCGGAGCGGATAGACTTTTGGGGGCGAAAGGCTAGGGAAAGGCGCACAGAAATGGCTGAAGATAGTTACCGTCTCGAAACGCTGCGGTCGAGCCCCAACGGAATGGTTCCCAACAGCCGCCTGCCGTTGCTCATTCACCGGAACGCCGTGACGGCCGATCAGGACACCGATCTCGCCAGCGCGATCGAAGCCCGCTTCAGGCGGCACGATTGGCTGAACAACTGGCGCTACCCCGGCATCTACGATTACTACCATTTCCATTCGACTTCGCACGAGGTGCTCGGCGTCGCGCACGGGCAGATGAAACTGCGGCTGTTCGGCGAGGGTGGATCCGAGGTGGACCTGGTGGCTGGCGACGTCCTCGTCATGCCGGCCGGCGTGTCGCACATCTATGTCGATGGGTCGAGCGATATTCTGGTGGTCGGCGGCTACCCCGATGGGCGCGACTGGGACCTGATGAGGGACGAGCACGTATCCGAGGCCGACTGGCGCGACGCCATCAAACGCATCATGACCCTGCCTATCCCGAACCGGGACCCGGTCACGGGCGAGGCCATGCAGCAGTGGCAGCAGGCGCCGTCGTCCGTCGAATGGGGGCAGCCCCGCGAAGAACTCGATCCAGTTTAGCAACCCTTGAGGCGTAGATGTCGGTGGTTTAGCGGGCCCAGAAGGAGCGCCTATTGCTCCGCTCTTGTGGCCCCCTACGCCCAGCGCATCTGTCGCGGCGCCGAGTGATTGAGTAGCGGTGGCGCACACCCTACGACTGCGCGCCCCGCAGCGCCGAACGCAGGAAGGCCAACCCATCGGCGGCGAGGTCGTCCTGGGAAGCCGCCAGTGGACGCCAAACCGCAGCGGCTGTGGCGATGGCGTCGTTGTCAGCCGTGAAGGACTCGATCACGACCGCGCCGTCGTAGCCGACGTCGTGTAGGGCTACCGCGATGCCGTCCCAGTCCAGATGGTCGGCGCCCGGCGCCCCCCGGTCGTTGGCGCAGGCGTGGAAGTGAAAGAGGCGGTTCCCGACGGATCGGATCGACGCCGGGAGGTCCCGCTCCTCGATGTTCATGTGGAACGTGTCGAGCAGGACCCCGAGGGCGGAGGAATCGACGGCCTCGACGACCTCCATCGCCTGATCCGCGGTGTTGATCAGGCTCGTCTCGAAACGGTTGAGCGGCTCCACGGCGAGCCGCACCCCCCGCTCCCCGGCGTACTCGGCAAGCGGGGTCAGGTTGGCCGCCAGCTCCTGCATCAGTTTGCGCCTCCCCGCCGCCTCGACGCGCCATTTCCGGCCGACGGAGGCGTACAGTGGGCCGGCCACGACGCCGGAGCCGACCTTCGCGGCGGCTTCGATGCAGGAGCGCAGATAATCCTGCGTCGAAGCGATCGTCTCGCGATCGGCGGCGACTAGCTCCCGGCCGGTCGGCATCACGGCGCAGACGGTCGCGCCGAGGCCGCGCTTGGGAAGCACCTCGGCGGCGCGGACCGGGTCCCAATCCCCGACGTTCTCGACCGGCAGTTCCGCCAGGTCGAAACCCCAGGCGGCGAGCTTCGGAGCGAGTTTTGCCGTGCCTGCGTCCGTCAGCGGGGAGGTCCAGATCCAGGTGTTCGCCCCGATAGGAATCACGCTAGCCCCCCGTAGGGGGACCGGGGCCGAACAGGGCCCCGATCTCGGGCCACGCTTACCGGTCCTGCCAGCGCTCGGGGTAGCCTGGCATCTCCTCGCAGCCGCAGAGGGCGTAGTGGAGGGGCGGCATGCTCGCGTCGTTGTAGTCGGCGAGGGTGTCCTGGGTGATGGCGGGCTGGGGC
>CADCUT010000133.1 GCA_902805975.1 uncultured Rubrobacteraceae bacterium
ACTCGACCATCCAGAACTGGTCGCACAACACCTACAACCTGGTCACCAAGCGGGCGGTCGCCGAGGAGAACGCCACCGTCGAGTGGGTCGACGGCAACCTCGGCTCCAAGCTCACCATGAAGTACCCCGCGGTCTACCTGACCGGCGAGGGCGCGCGCGGTGAGATCCTGTCGGTCGCTTACGCGGGCGACGGCCAGCACCAGGACGCGGGCGGCAAGGTCGTCCATGCAGCACCCAACACCTCCTCGCTCATCACCTCCAAGTCCATCTCAAAGGGGACGGGGCGGAGCACGTACCGCGGGCTCCTGAAGGTGCACGAGGGCGCGGTCGGCTCCAAGAGCCGGGTCGAGTGCGACGCGCTGCTTCTGGATGAGAACGCCAGGACGGACACGTACCCGTACATCGAGATCGAGGAGAAGAAGGTCAACACCGAGCACGAGGCGACGGTCTCGAAGGTCGGGGAAGACCAGCTCTTCTACCTCATGAGCCGTGGCCTGAGTGAGGAAGCGGCGATGGCGATGGTGGTCAACGGCTTTATCGAGCCAATCGCCAAGGAGCTGCCGCTCGAGTACGCGATCGAGCTTAACCGCCTGATCCAGCTCGAGATGGAAGGGTCGGTCGGTTAGGCACCGCCGCCCGTAGAGACAATACGTTCGGGGCGGACTCCATCGGGGTCCGCCCCGTTTTTCGGACACGGAAGAGGCAGGGTTCGTATGCAGCAGAAGGAAGCGCCGGAGATCTTAAAGAGCAAGGGCATCACCGAGGAGACGGTGAGGGCCCTCTCCTCGTTCAAGGACGAGCCCGAGTGGCTCGCCGAGAAGCGTCTCTCGGCGTGGCGGGCGTTCGAGGCGCTGCCGATGCCCACCCTTCGCGACGAGGCGTGGCGCTACACGGACATCTCAGACGTGCGCATCGAGGACTTTCTGCCCTACGCTCCGAGCCCGGACGCCGAGAGCGAGGGCGACCTGCCAGAGGCCGTCCAGAAGCTTATCGAGGAGGGCGAGGAGAACTCGGCCCTGCTCGTCCAGCACAACTCGGAGACGGCCTACAGCCGCGTGGACGACGAGGTTAGCTCCAGGGGTGTGATCTTCACGGACCTGCACACGGCGCTTAGGGAACACGAGGACATCGTAAGGGAGAAGCTCTTCGGGCTCGTGCCCGAGGACTACGACAAGTTCGCGGCGCTGTGCGCGGCTGGCTTTGCGGGCGGTTCGTTCCTGTACGTTCCGAGGGGCGTTGACGTGGAGGTGCCGATCCAGAGCTACCGCTGGCTCGACGTGGTCGGCTCGATCATGCCCCGTACCCTGGTCGTCGTCGAGGAGGGCGCGAGCGTTACGTACATAGACGAGTACGCGAGCGCTAGCGTAGCTGACGAGGACCCGGCGTTCTCCAACGGGGCCGTCGAGCTGTACGTCGGCGAGGGCGCGAACCTGCGCTACGTCTCGCTGCAGAATTGGGAGCGCAACGTGCTCCACTTCAACACCATCCGTTCGGAGGCCGGCAAGGACTCGACGATCAACAGCCTCGTCGTGGCGCTCGGCTCGCAGCTCTCCCGCACGAACGTGGAGGCGGGCCTCACAGCCACGGGCAGCGACTCCGAGATGCTCGGCCTGTACTTCGCCGACCAGAACCAGGTCCTCGACCACCACACCCTCCAGGACCACATCTCGCCCAACGCCCACTCGGACCTGCTCTACAAGGGCGCCCTTCGCGACGAGTCCATGGCCGTCTTCAGCGGGCTTATCCGGGTCGAGCCGGGGGCGCAGAAGACCGACGCGTACCAGACCAACAGGAACCTGATCCTCGGCACCGACGACGCGTTCGCGGTCTCGTTGCCGAACCTGGAGATCATGGCCGACGACGTGAAGTGCTCCCACGGCTCGACCACGGGTCAGGTGGACGACGTCGAGCTCTTCTACCTGATGAGCCGCGGCATCCCGCGCGCGGAGGCCGAGAAGCTCGTCGTGTTCGGGTTCTTCGGCGAGGTGACCAGCAAGATCCCTCTGAAGGGCCTCAAGGAGAAGTTGGATCGGGCGATAGAGGGCAAGATCGGGCTCGGCTTTGAGGAGCGGGCCGCCTAGAGATGCCCGAGTTCCACAAGGTAGCCTCCACCGACGAGGTCGCCCCCGGCACCGTGAAGCAGTACAGGGTAGAGGACCGACCCGTGGCCCTGTGCAACGTGGACGGCGAGTTCCACGCCTTCGAGGACATCTGTACCCACGCCTTCGCCTACCTGAGTGAGGGCGGGATGGAGGGGGACAGAATAAAGTGCCCCCTCCACGGCGCCCTCTTCGACGTCAGAACGGGCCAGCCCAAGAGCCTGCCGGCCGTGAAGCCCGTGCCCAAGCACGAGGTCAAGGTGGAGGACGGCAGCGTCTACGTCGCCATGAACCCCAAGCGCGTCAAGGTGGGTGGCCGGAGACGCCCGTGAGGCGATCTCTGCGCCGCATCACCGTACTCATCGCGGTTCTCGCTGTTGGGGCGCTCTCCGTCTCCTGTTCGGATGCGGAAGTGGACGCAATCCTCGACGAGGTAGTCAACGAGATCGAGAACGCGAACGTAGGCAGTGACGGCGAGGTTCCGGCCGACGCCGGCAAGGCCCTGAAGGGGCTCGAGGTCTCGCGGCCAGGATCGATGGCCGGCTATGACCGCGAGGACTTTCCGCACTGGTCGGATGCGCAGGAGTTCGGGTGGCGCGTCCCGGACAGCGCGTGCGACGTCAGGGAGGCGGCCCTGATCCGGGACGGCGAAGAGGTCTCCGTCGGCGAGGGCTGCGACGTCGAGTCGGGACGCTGGCTCGATCCTTACACCACGCGGACCTACACCGACCCCCTCGACATAGACATAGACCACCTCGTTCCCCTCGCCAACGCCTACAGGAGCGGGGCGTCGAACTGGGATGGGGCGGAGCGCGAGCTCTACGCCAACGACCCGGACAACCTCCTCTCCGTCGAGGACAACGCGAATCAGGAGAAGGGCGACAAGGGTCCCGAGGCTTGGAAGCCGCCCAACCGGACTATCTGGTGCTCGTACGCGAAACGTTGGATAGGCGTCAAATCCAAGTACGACCTTACCATCAACCCGCAGGAGAGAGCCGCCCTCAAGCAGATGCTCTCCTCCTGTGAGAAGAGGTGACGGGTTCCGCCGAAAACGAGCCCCGCTTGCCCTTCACCTCCACAACCGGCGGCGTGATGACCGAGGAGGCGGGCGCCGTCACCGGAGAACTCGAGCTACTCTGCCGTCCGGCGGCCGGTTATCTCCACGTCGAGGTTCGCTACGCCGGCGCGGAGGAATGGTACACGGTCTCGGGTAGCCCGGTACGGGTACGGGGAAATTCCGACGATACGCCGGGCCGGATCGCGCGGCACCTGCGTACTCCGGGGCCCGTGGTTGACGGGAACGAGAGGCCCGTGACGCTGGAAGGGTTCGACAGGACCTGAGGCTACGGCTCTTCGGAGCCCCGCACGAAGACGCGCTTCGTCAAATCCTGCATCCGGTCCACGTACTGGTCCGTCGACCAGCCGCGCTCCCTCGTCAGGCTCTCCCAGTTGCGGATCGAGAGCATCGTCCAGAGCAGGTCCGCGGCCTCTTCCGCGGGCCACCCGGGGACGAGCGTCCCATCGCGCCCTAGCCTCTCGATGATGTCGCGGCAGGCGTCGTACACCGCGCGCATCCGGTCGTCCCAGGCCGCCGCGACCGCCTCGTCGGTCTCGCGCTCCGCCAGCAGGGCCCTCGCTATGCCGTAGATCTCCGGTATGTAACGGCCCCAGAACTCGACGTACGCCTCCAGGCGCTCCACCCCGTCCACCGCCGCCCGGTAGCGGCGCAGACGCTCACCGAGGCCGAGGACGTTATCCCCGTACCGGACGGTCGCCACCATTAACTCCGCCCTCGAACCGAAATGGTCGTACACCGCCTGCCTCGAAACACCCGCCCCCTTTGCGACGTCGCCCATGCGAACGTCCCGGCCGACGCGTTCCACCATCAACCGCCACGTCGCCTCCAGTATGCGATCCCGCGTTTTTGGCCCCTTACTTGACATGCTGTAAAGTATAGAGTAACTTTACGTCGCGTCAATTTACACGATGTAAAGTACTGAGAGGAGAGCCGATGAAGGCAGTGGTCTTCGGGGCGACGGGGAGCGTCGGGCGGCACATCGTCGAGCAGGGGCTTGGGCGGGGGCACGAGGTCACGGCGTTTGTGCGGGAGCCGTCCAGGCTTGGTGTGGCGCACGAGAGGTTGACGGTCTTCCGGGGTGACGTTCTGGATGGCGCTTCGGTGGAGGCGGCGGTGCGGGGGCAGGAGGCCGTGTTGTGCTCCATCGGCGCGGGCAGGAAGGGCGGGGTCCGTTCGGAGGGGACGGGGAACATAGTCCGGGCGATGGAGGGGGCGGGCGTGCGGCGGCTGGTCTGCCAGAGCACGCTCGGGGCCGGCGAGAGCCGGGGCAACCTCGACTTCTTCTGGAGGCACATCATGTTCGGGTTCCTGCTGCGGGATGCCTTTGCGGACCACGAGCAGCAGGAGGCGTACGTCAGGGGGAGCGCCCTGGACTGGACGATCGTCCGGCCGGCGGCCTTCACCGACGGCGGGCGCACGGGCGAGTACCGGCACGGCTTCCCCCCCACCAAGAAGGGCTTGAAGCTCAAGATCTCGCGCGCCGACGTCGCCGGGTTCATGCTGGACCAGCTGGCCAACGACGTCTACCTCCGCCAGACGCCGGGCCTCTCCTACTGAGTCTGGGGCCGGGAACCGAGACGAACAGAGGAGAAGGGGTATGACACGGAGACGGATTCTCGGTCGGTTCATAAGGGACCTGGCCCTGGCCTGCGCGGTTCTCACGACGGGCCTTATGGCCGGCGTCTTCTACGCCTACGCCGTCTCCGTCAACCTCGGGCTCGCGGAGCAGCCCGACGCGTCGTACGTCGCGACCATGAACGAGATCAACGAGAAGATACAGAACCCCCTGTTCTTCCCGGTCTTCTTCGGGGCCGTCGCGTTCCCGGTCTCCGCCCTCATCGCCCACCTTCCCCATCAGCGGTCGGGCCGCTTGCGGCTGATCTTCCTGGGCTGCGCGCTCTACTTCGGCGGCAGCTTCCTGGTGACGGTGCTGGCGAACATCCCTCTGAACGAGGAGCTGGCCCGTGTCGCCGCCGACGCGCCCGCGGGCGAGCTGGCGCGCGCGAGGGCGGCCTACGAAGGACCGTGGAACTTCTGGAACGGCGTGCGCGGCATTTTCTCTGCGGCGGCGTCCATCGTCCTCATCGTGGCCTGCCTGCTGCGTAAAGATCCCGAAACGTGGTAGGCAGGCCCGGGCGCTTGACCGGGGGACCGCGGCGGGTAAACAATCCGCGTCGGGTAAACAATCCGCGTCGGGGAGTCCCGAGTCAGGAGGCGTCATGCTGCTCGAAGGGTCATGCCATTGCGGATCCGTCCGGTTCAGGGTCGAGTCCGAAACGTTCTATCCCTACCAGGCGTGCTACTGCTCGATCTGCCGCAAGACGGCGGGGGGCGGGGGGTACGCCATCAACCTCGGGGCCGACGCGGGCACGCTGGAGGTCGAGGGGGCCGAGAACCTCTCCATCTACGAGGCGACTTCCCAGGACCGCGGCGCGCCGGAGCGGAACTTCTGCCGGCGCTGCGGCAGCTTTCTCTGGCTCTTCAACCCGCTGTGGCCTGACCTGGTCCACCCCTTCGCCTCCGCGATAGACACCCCGCTCCCGAAACCCCCGGAGCACGTGCGGTTGATGCTGAACTACGCCGCCCCGTGGTGTGAGATCCCGCCCGGCGAGGACGAGAGGCACTTTCCCGAGTACCCGGAAGAGTCCCTGGAAGAGTGGCACCGCCGCCATGGCCTGCCGTAGCTCGCGGCGAAGGTCCATATTCGAGTACCGCAGTAAGTAACCGTTTCGCCGCGGCCGGGAACCCGAAAGAGGCGTCCGTGTGCTCGGACGCCTCCTGGGTCACGGTGTGGGTTGGGGGGTTCGGGTCGCGGTCGCTGACGGTTCGGACGGGGACATCCTCCGCCGTTTCGGCCTCCTCCGCGCGAGCCGGCAGCACCGGCAGGCCCTCTTGGGTCACTCTATGGTGAACGCAACCCGCTCGCAGTCATCCGCTGCGCGGTCGCCTTCGCCGATGGAGGCGAAGTCGCGGCGACCGGCACCGCAGAAGACGAGGTCTCGTTCTCCGTCGAAGGCGCCGCTGTAGATCTTGTCCCTCCCGGGGCCGCCGCGCAGCTCGTCCGCTCCTTTGGCGCCTGAGAGCCTGTCGTCGTCCTCGTCACCGGAGAGCGTGTCGTCGCCGCCGTTGCCGCGGATAATATCGTCGCCGCCGTTGCCGTTGATCTCATTGTCGCAGCGGTCCCCCGTCAACGTGTTGGGGCGGTCGTCGCCGCTAAAGGAGCTCGCGCACCCCGTCCTCGCCAGCGCGCTGGGGACGAACAGGGCCAGCAGGATCGCCGCGGCGACCAGAACCATCGTTGACCGTCTCATCTCGTTCCTCCTATCCGGGCGGAGAACCTCCGCCGGTGCGTATCGACAATCCCAATGATGGGCTCCGGCTGAGGGGCACGCATCACCCGAATGGTTGATCGCCATCGTCCGCGGGTATGATCTTCGGCCGCCCCGGGCTCGGCCTTGGTAGAATCGTCAAAGGATGATGCAAGAGCTCTACAAAGAGATAATCCTGGACCATTACCGGCGCCCGCGTCACAGGCACGAGATCGAGGACGCCGAGATCGAAGAGCACCTGAACAACCCCCTGTGCGGGGACGAGGTGACGGTCTACGCCAACCTCCGGGACGATGGCATGGACGTTAGCTTTACCGGGCGTGGTTGCGCCATAAGCCAAGCGTCGGCCTCTATGCTCGCCGAGCGTCTTGAAGGCAAGAGCCGCGGGGAGGCGGGGGAGGAGATCTCGGCCTTTCTTGAGATGATGCGCACGGAACCAAACGAGGAGCTCGGCGACCTTACCGCCCTCAAGGGCGTCGTCCAGACCCCCAACCGTGTCCGCTGCGCCACCCTAGCCTGGGACGCCCTGAAACGAGGGCTCGAAACCCGGTAGCCGCCCCCTGCGCTTACGCGGGGAAGGAATGAGTGCTCCGGCATCTCGAAAGACCTGCGGAGAAGGGGCCCGGCGCCTTCGATGCTGCGATCGAGCAGCGCCTGCAACCGTTCGAGGCCTTGCGGAATCTCTCTTATCAGGACATTTTTCGGGCTTGTATCAAGGTCCTTTACCGTTGCCGTTCTCGACTTCCAGGGATTCCAGCACGCCACGCAGTACGCTGGGGGCGAGCTCGTCGCCGTCGGGGCTGATGACCCAGTTCAGGCCGCTTCCACCGGGGATGTTCGGGCACTTGACCCTGGCGCAGAGCACGTAGGTCTCAAGCTCGGCCTCTTCCGGGTAGAAATTAGTCAGGTGGTCCACCAAAGTCGTCACCGAGTTGTTGAACAATGATAACTCTATTGCCACGTTGCCTCCGTTTCGCTCTCCCGTACTTACCTATACAGCAATGCTACCCGTCATCGCCGCTTCTCACTCGACAAGGCCGCGGTGGCGCTCTCCGGGCAGAGCACCCCGTACACGTCCGTAGGACGGTCTGTCGCTCATGGGCGCCCAGATGGGTGCCGATTGGTCGGTCGGCGTTCGTACGCCCTTCCGCGGAGCTCTCCGGCCCGTCGACTTTACGGTCAGCGTCCTCCCGGTGTTTACGTAGCTTTTGATGCATGTTATGTTGCGGTCCGGGGAAGCACAATCAGAAGGGGGTTCATCGTGGAACGTGGCAACCGTACGCGGGAGCTTGTGGACGACTTTCGCAATGGTTACCTGACGCGGCGGGGGTTCCTGGCCAAAGCGGGAGCGTTGGGGCTCACGGCCGCGGCGGCGGCCGGCCTGCTCGCCGCCCCGGGGGACCGGAGCGTGGCCAGGGCGCAGGACTCGCCCGCCGTCACGCCCAAGCAATGGAAGAAGGGCGAGGGCTGGGGTTGGGTCTGGGGTGACGAAGATCAGCTCGGCAACCTCAACGAGCTCGGCCCGGACCTGACGAAGAAGGCGCTCTCGCTTGTAAAGGAGGGCAGGGTCTACGACCTCGGGCTCACGTACAAGCGCAGCAGTTACAAGTTCGCCGGGCATAGCCCGGGCGAGATCATCTCTTTCCGCACGCCCACCGGGATGCTCAACCAGAACGACCTGGACTTTGTGCGCAGCGGGGAGGACAACTCGCTGAACACGACCTTCACGAGCAACGCAATGTTCATCAGCGATAACGTCGCCACCCAGATCGACTCTTTAGGCCACATCTTCGAGGGCGACCCGCCGCACGCCTACAACGGCTACCGCTACTCGGACATACAGAGCGACTGGGGACTCCTGAAGATGGGTGCGGAGACCATCCCCCCCATAGTGGCGCCGGCCACGATGATCGATGTCGCCAAGAGCGCCGGGCAGGACCCGCTGCCGGAGAGCTACGCCATAGGCCCGGACCGGCTCCAGAAGGCGCTGGACGAGCAGGGCGTGGACATCGACCCCCTCGACGTGGTGCTCGTGCGCACGGGGACGGCGGGCGTTTGGATGGAGGGGAACGGCGTCGGCGCGAACGAGGAAGAGATGGCCAAGGTGGATACGGCCGGACTCACGGTAGCTGGGGCGAGGTGGCTCGTGGAGGAGAAGGGGGCGCTTGCCGTCGGCACGGACACCTCGGGC
>CADCUT010000134.1:0-558 GCA_902805975.1 uncultured Rubrobacteraceae bacterium
GCGGCCGATGCGGCGACTGAGCTTCACGCCCTCGAGCATGCGGGCGCGGTCGCGCTCGGTAGCCAGGTAGTTGTTGTCGATGACCGGGGCCGCCGACGGATCCCGGCTGCTCAGGCTGAGGGTGCCGGTGGAGTCCGGCTGCGTGACGGCGACGGCCAGCACGATCGCGCCGCCGGTCGGGCTGTAACCGGGGTCGATGAGGTGGGTGGCGGTGATGTGCAGGTCCAGCTCGTCGCCGACCGCGTGCTCCGAGGCGGTCCACAGCAGCGCTCCGACCGCGGGGGTCATGCCCAGGGCGTCCGGGGATAGGGCGTAGGCGTTGTAGTAGAACGGGTGGTCCTGCAGGCGCTGGCCCACGGGCAGATTTGCGACGACGTCGATGCCAAGGGCGGCGAGGTCGCCTGCGGGGCCGATGCCGGAGCGCAGCAGGATCGCCGGGCTGCCGTAGCTGCCGGCCGACAGGATGACTTCCTGAGCGCGGTGGACCGTCCCGTCGGCCGTCAGGACGCCGGTGGCGTCGGTCCCGGAGAACAGGACCCGGTCTATGACCACGTCCCC
>CADCUT010000134.1:568-1067 GCA_902805975.1 uncultured Rubrobacteraceae bacterium
TCCCCGTGGATGATGAGGTTCGGACGCGCCCGCACGTCCTCGGGCAGGTACACCAGCGCGGTGTTCTGGCGCACCTCGTCCACCACGTCCACCGGGTAGGCGTCGACACCGTCCTGGTCGCGGCCGTTGAAGTCGTGCACCCGCTTGTATCCCTCGGCAACGGAGGCGTCGATGAACGCCCGCATCGACGCGCTCATCTCTTCGTACCTGCGCTGGCGGATCGGCAGGAGACCACTACGTCCGTGGTCGTCCTCGTCACCGTCGGGTGCGTCCTCCAGGGCCCGGTAGATCGGGAGCACCTCCTCGAAGGACCAGCTCTGGATCCCGTGCGCGGCCCACTTGTCGAAGTCGTCCCTGCGAGCGCGCAGGGCCACCGTGGCGTTGACGGCCGAGCTGCCACCGAGGACCTTGCCACGCGGGACGGAGATTACCGGTGAGCCCTCGCTCCCGCGGGCGGTGTAGCCCCAGTCGTGCTCAGCGTCGCCGCCGACCCGGGCGG
>CADCUT010000135.1 GCA_902805975.1 uncultured Rubrobacteraceae bacterium
GTGACGTGGCCATAGTCCGGGCCGTGGTCCGGATGGAGGACGGGAAGTTCGCGGGGATAGGCGACGCCAGCCCGCAGAACGTCGGCCGCATGATAGCGCCGCACCTGATCCGGATGGCCGAGACTCGCGCCAAGGCGAGGGCACTTCGGGACGCGATCAACGTCGGCGTCACCGCCTTCGAGGAGCTCGGCGGCGAGGAGGCCACGCCCGCGGAGAGGACCCCGGTATACGAGGGGGCAGTCGTGTCGCAGCAGGCGTCCGGCGACGGTCGTCAGGCGGCGGTGGAGGAGAACAGGGGCGGGTTGCCGGCCACGCGCAAGCAGCTCAACTACCTCGAGGCGCTCGTCTCTGATGTGGTCGAGGACGGCATCGGCCGGTTCGAGGAGATGGTCGGCAAGCCCATCGGCGAGCTCACGCGCGAGGAGGCGAGCGAGTGGATCGGCCGCCTCTCCGGGAGGGCCGCTTAGTGCAGGGCTCCGCCTGGATCGCAGCCCTTGGCGAGGAGGTCGTCTACGAGGCCGACCTCCCCGCCTGCTGCGCCCGGACCGCGCGGGCCATTGAGGGCTCGTTCGAGTGCCCGGGCTGCGGGGCGATGTGGCGCGAGCCGCTGCCCATCGAGCCCGAGCACGACGCCTTCACGCGGGGGCGGGACGAGCACAGAGGCGCGGCGTAGGACGACCATGATGACGGGGATTGGGAGGTCCGGCGTTGCACGGTATGGGGGACGAGCGGGGGCTTTGGAAGCAGCACCGCGAAGAGGTGGCGCGGGAGATCCGGGCGCGACGCAGGCCGGGCGAGACGAGAGACGAGACGGGACGCCTAGCGACCTTCTGGCGCGAGCTCGGGATCGACGTCGCGCGTCTGGTAGGGGTATTCGGTCCTTCGGTCGTAAGAACCCGCAAGCGGAAGGGAGTGACGTGAGGAAGAAGAGCGCCCTCAGGCCGGACACGACGCTCGCTCCGGCGGGTGAGGCGGAGGGGGAGATCTACGTCCAGGCTTTGCCGGCGTGCTGTTTGCGCGCCTTCAAGGAGTCGGCGCTGGCCGAGCCCGGCGAGCGGCGGCGGCTCGGCTTCGAGTGCGCGTGCGGGCGGGGCTGGCGGATCACGTCCAGCCTCGACGAGAGGATCCTGGACCGGTTCGTAATGCACGCCGGGCCGCGGGCCGGCGGCTCGTACCCGGCGGCATAGACCTATCAGACGGAAGGAAGAGGGATGACGCAGATGGCGCAGGACGTTCTCACACAGTACCTCGGCAGGATCCGGTCCGGCAAGCTTCTGGATGCGCAGGAGGAGAAGGACCTCAGCCGTCGCGCGCGCGAGGGCGATGAGGCGGCGAGGCGCCGGCTCATCGAGTGCAACCTGCGGCTCGTGATCTCCATCGCCAAAAAGTACCGGGGCCGGGGCGTGCTCTTCGAGGACCTCATCCAGGAGGGTAACGCCGGCCTGATCCGGGCGGTGGAGAAGTTCGACCCCGAGATGGGCAACCGCTTCTCGACCTACGCGACGTGGTGGATCCGCCAGGCCGTCACCCGCGCCGTCGCCGACAGCGCCCGCACGGTCCGCCTCCCGGCCCACGTCGTCGACGCCCTCTACCGGCTGCGCCGCGCGGAGAACGCTTTGAGCCTCGAGCTCGGCCGCGACGCCACCGAGGAAGAGCTCGCCGACAGGTTGGACGTGAAGCCCCAGGAGGCCCGGCGTCTGCGCGAGGTCGGCCAGCCCATCTCCTCCATCCACGCGAAGATGGGCTCTGAGGACGGCTCCGAGATGGGCGAGTTGCTGCCCGACGAGCGGAGTGGCGAGGACTACGCCCGCGTCGAGGTCGGCCAGTGGGAGATGGCGCTCGTCGAGGCGGTCCGCACTCTGCCGGAGCGCGAGGCGAAGGTCATCCAGATGCGCCACGGCCTCGACGGCAGGCAGACCCGCACCTTGCGCGAGGTCTCCGAAGCACTCGGCATAAGCCAGGAGCGGGCCCGCCAGGTCGAGATGAAGGCCCTGCGCACCATCCGCACCGGCCGCTACGCCGGAACCCTGCGCCGCGCCCTCTCCGAAGCCGTCTAGCGAATAGCACGTCGTCTGCGACGGCGCATCCGTGTAGGTGCGGTGAGCGAACCGTCCCTACACCCGCCGGTGGATAACCTTACGGTCCCGGGACGGCCTCTGTGGGGCGGCCCCTCCTCACGAACCAGTCGAGGGTCCTCTTGAGTCCCTCCCTGGCCGTGACGCGTGGTTCCCAGCCAAGAACCTCCCTGGCGCGGGTTATGTCCGGACAGCGCTGGCGGGGGTCGTCCTCTGGCAGCGGTCCGAAGGCCAGCCCGCCGCCGCTGCCGGAGAGTTCTAGAATCATCTCCGCCACCTCGCGCACGGTGTACTCGACGGGGTTGCCGATGTTGACCGGCCGGGTCTCCCCGGAGCGCATGAGGCGGACGAGGCCTTCTATCAGGTCGTCCACGTACTGGATGCTCCTGGTCTGGCCGCCGTCTCCGTAGAGGACGAGGGGCTCGCCGGCAAGCCCCCGGGAGAGAAAGCTTGGCACCATCCGGCCGTCCTCCGGGCGTAGTCTGGGTCCGAACGTGTTGAAGATGCGGACGATGCGCGTGTCCACGCCGTGGTGGCGGTGGTAGGCCATCGTCATCGCCTCCGCGTAGCGCTTTGCCTCGTCGTAGACGCCCCGGATGCCGATGGGGTTGACGTTTCCGCGGTACTCCTCCGGCTGCGGGTGGACGAGCGGGTCGCCGTAGACCTCGGAGGTCGAGGCGAGCAGGAAGCGCGCCCCCTTCGCCAGCGAGAGGCCTAAAGAGTTATGGGTGCCGAGGGCTCCGACCTTTAGTATGGGGATCGGGATGCGGGCGAAGTCCCTGGGGCTCGCGGGCGAGGCGAGGTGGTAGACCTCGTCTATATTCCCGGGCACGTTTATGTACGTCGTGACGTCGTGGCGGAGGTGATCGAAGTCCGGGTCTCCCCCCAGGTGGGCGATGTTCTCCACAGAACCGGTGCTGAAGTCGTCCATGCAGACCACGCGGTAGCCCTCGGCCAGCAGCCGCTCGCAGAGGTGGCTGCCGATAAACCCGGCCCCCCCGGTCACGAGGGCGCGGGGTTTGCCCCTAGCCACGGCCAAAGCCCCGGTAGAGCAGGCCGGCTTCGCGGGCGGCGGCGGGGTCCATGGCGTTTCGGCCGTCTACCAGTAGCTTCGGCGGCTCCATGACCCTCGCCATCCGGGCGGGATCGAGGTTCCGGATCTCCTCCCACTCCGTGACGAGGACCGCCGCGTGCGCCCCGGCGAGGGCCTCGTAAGGATCGAAGACGACGCTGAGGGCGGGCGCGAGCCTCGCCGCCGCCTTGCCCGCCACGGGGTCGTAGCCGGCGGCGCGGGCGCCCCGGGCGTCGAGGGCGCGGGCAATCTCGAGGCTCGGGGCCTCGCGCAGGTCATCGGTGTTGGGCTTGAAGGCGAGGCCGAGCAGGGCCACGCGCTTGCCTTCGAGGGTGCCCAGGTCGTCCTGAAGCTTGGAGATCACGCGCCGGCGCTGCCCTTCGTTCACGGCGACGGCGGCGTCGAGGAGCACGGGGTCGTGGCCGCGCTCGCGGGCGGTGGAGCGGAGGGCGGCGATGTCCTTCGGGAAGCACGAGCCGCCCCACCCGATCCCGGCTCCAAGAAAGCGGGGACCGATGCGTTCGTCGAGCCCGATGCCGTAGGCGACGCTCGAGACGTCCGCGCCCACGAGCTCGCAGAGGTTCGAGATCTCGTTGATAAAGCTGATCTTGGTCGCCAGAAAGGCGTTGGCAGCGTACTTGATCATCTCGGCGCTCGCGAGATCGGTGGTCACGAACGGGACCGTCGTCTTCGGGCGGGGGTCGAGCCCGCTCGGGAAGGTCTGCTGGACTACGGGCTCGTACAGCTCCCGCAACCTGTCGAGGGCCTCCCGGGAGTCGCCGCCGACCACGATCCTGTCCGGAAAGAGGGAGTCGTACACGGCGCTGCCCTCCCTCAAGAACTCAGGGCTGGAGACTACCCGGAAGTCCAGGTCCTCCCCGCGGTTGCCCGCCCCTTCCCGGATGAGCATCGAGACGTGGTCGCCGGAACCTACCGGTACCGTGCTCTTGTTGACCACGATGAGCGGCACGCTCCTCGGAGCCGTGGACTTCGCGAGCGCCTCCCCGATGCCCCGGGCCACCGCCGCCACGCTCGAGAGGTCGGCCGAACCGTCCTCGCCGGGGGGCGTGCCCACCGCGACGAAGACCACGTCTGATTCCCGGACGACCCTCGCCAACCCGCCGGAGCCGGCGAACGACAACCGTCCCTCCCGTACGTTCCGGCCCACCAACGCATCAAGGTCCGGCTCGTAGATCTGGACCCTTCCGGCGGAGAGCTGCGCGACGCGCCCCTCGTCCCTGTCCACGCACGCGACCCGGTGCCCGAGGTGCGCCATGCAAGCGCCCGTCACCAGGCCGACGTACCCGCAGCCGATTACCCCGACGTTGAACTCTTCCAATTCTTGCCCCAGAGACCAATCTTCGCCCTACAGAACGCCCACGACACTTTACACGGGGACCCCGCTTTCGACCAGCTTCGGGGAACCCCTCCGCGACCGCGCCGGCCGGTGTCCGCTCCGGAAAGACCCGCGCAAATAGGCTAACCTTGCTGATGAGAAGAGCCGCAGAAGGGAGCCCATTGGAGACCACCGAACGCAGCGCCGCGCGCGCAGAAGAGCTTTTCAGAGGCATGGGCGGGACCGTCCAGGACGGCTTTCCCGCCATCCACTCGCCGGTCTATCACACGGACGCCGGGACCGCGTACCTCAAGGCCCCGGGCGTCGTCATCCTGACCAGGCCGCAGACCAACGTCCGGGGCCTCGGCGGTTTCCTTGAGGGCTTCGACCCCGACCTCGGGTTCCCGGGCTACCTCGACGACCCGACGGACCTCCCCGACTCGTCCCAACTGTGCAAGACGGCGGGCCAGCTCTGTTACGCCTCTTTCGGGCCCCGCCGGACGACCAACGAGAACGCCGCCTCGTACTTCGGGCGGCTGACGGGCGCCGGGCACGGTTCCGTACTGGAGCACGCGAGCTTCAGCTTCCTACTCTACGGTATAAGCCGCAGCGTCACCCACGAGCTGGTCCGGCACAGGGCCGGGGCGGCCTTCTCCCAGATCTCGCAGCGGTACGTCTCCGGGGCCGTGCTGCGGTTCGTGGAGCGGCCCGAGTACCAGGAGGACGGGGAGTTGCACCGGCTCTTCGAGGAGCGGGCCGACCGGGCCGCCGCCGGGTACGAGGGGATGGCCCAGCGGCTGCTGGCGCTTCAAGGCGAGGGCCATTCCATGCTCTCGGCGGACCAGAAGACCGACGCGCGCAAGAAGGTGCAGCAGACCGCCCGCAGCCTCCTGCCCAACGAGACCGAGGCGCCGATGGTCTTCACGGGGAACGTGCGGGCTCTCAGGCACATCGTCGAGATGCGGGCCGACGCGCACGCCGAGAGCGAGATCCGGGGCCTCGCCCTGCGCCTCTTCCTCTGCCTGAGGGCGGCCGACCCCATCCTCTTTGGCGACTACGAGATCGACGACCTCCCCGACGGCACGGTCACGGTCTCCACGAAGAACAGGAAGGCGTAGCCGCCCCGGGCGGGTGCTAACATTTCCCGGGACGGACAGAGCGTGAGGGAGGAGAGGGCGGTGGCCAAGAGCTACGAGGACCTCGTCTCGGAGGCAAAGGCCGAGACGGAGCAAACGGACGTCGGGGCGGTGCATGAGGCGCTGCGCACCGGGGAGGACGTTACCGTGGTGGACGTGAGGGAGCCGGACGAGTTCGAGGCCGGCCACGTCCCCGGTGCTAAGCCCCTGCCGCGCGGGCTTCTGGAGTACAGGGCGGCCGAGGAGTTGCCGGACAAGGACGCCCGCATCGTCGTCCACTGCGCCCTCGGGGGGCGCGGGTCGCTGGCGGCGAAGAGCCTCAAGGAGATGGGCTACACGAACGTCGCGAACATGCAGGGTGGCCTGAGCGCCTGGAGAGAGGAAGGCTACGAGGTCGAGTAGCCCCGCCCCGGCCCGCGGGCTCCTGGCCGTGGGGCTCGGGGCCTTCGGTTTCTTCGGGCTCTTCTGGGGCGTGTTCGCCGTCCTGCTGACGGACCTTGGCCGCGCCCTGGACCTCTCGCCCGGCCCGCTCGGGGCGGCGCTCTTTGTCGGGGCGCTGGCCTCGATCCTCGCGATGGCGACCCTCGGTTGGGCGGCCGACAGGCTGGGGCGGAAAGCCTTCTTGATCCTCACCGGGACCGTGCTGGGCACCGGGATCTCGGGCCTCGCGCTCTCGGGGGGCTACGCGGCGCTGCTCGCGACGCTCGTCGTGCTCTACTCGGCCTCGGGCCTCTACGACGTCGGCATAAACTCGGCCGCCGTCGACCTCGAGCAGGCGACCGGACGACGGTTCATGTCGCTCGTCCACGCCGCTTTCTCCGGCGGGGCCACCGTCGGGGCCATCGGCGCCGGCGTCCTGGTGCAGGCCGGCACGGATTACCGGATCGTCTACCTCCTCTTGCTCGTCCCGCTCGGGCTGCTGATCCTCGCCTTCGCGAACACCCGTTTCCCGGCGGGGGAACAGGGCGAACCCGGCGGGGGCATCAGGGGCCCCCAATACGCGCTCTATCGGCACCTGCCGCTCTTGCTGGTCGGGGGGATCGCGACGCTCGGTCTTGGCTCGGAGGGCGAGATGGAGCACTGGTCCGGCATCTACCTGCGCGACACCCTTGGCCTGCCGGCCCTCCTCGGCGGCTCCGGGGTCGCCGTCTTCTACGCGGCTATGGCCGTGGGCAGGCTCGGGACCGCGGGTGTGGTGCGCCTCTTCGGCAACCGCCTCACCCTGCTCGGCGCGGGTCTGTTTACCGCCGCCGGGATGGCCCTCGCCCTTGTCACGCGCGAGCCCGCGCTCGTCGTCGGGGGGTTCCTGATCGTGGGCCTGGCTCTCTCCTCCGTGGCGCCCATTGCCTTCTCCGTCGCCGGGGACGTGGCCCCCGGCGGGACGGGGGCCGCCGTCTCCGTGGTCACCACCTTGGGCTACGGCGGGTTCCTGCTCGGCCCCGTCCTCGTCGGCGGGCTCGCCGAATGGCTCGGCCTGCGGACGGCGCTCTGGACCATCGCGCTCGCCGGCATCGCCATAGCCATCCTCAGCGCGAGGGTGTCCGCCGAAAGCAGCGGTCCGAAACACACATCCTGACAGCGGTGTTCACCGTCCGGCAGATCTCCCCTGACGCCCGAAACCTGTTGCCTGAAGCCTATTCGCCGCGCACGGCGCGGGAGAGCCGCTCCTCCGCGGCGAGGACTTCCTCTTCCTCGATCCTTTGAAACAACGGCTTCGCTCCAGAGACCCGGTAGCTCTCGGGCAACTCCTCGAGATCCGTCACCCGGGCCAGGGGGCCGTCGAAGAAACCTTGCAGCCGCTCGATGGCCTCTGGGACGTAGGGGGCGGCGTGGTAGGCGATGGAGCCGAGCAGCACGGAGCAGACGTAGAGGGTCGCGCGGGCCCGCTCGGGGTCGTCCTTGCGGGTCTTCCAGGGCGTCTCCGAGTCGAAGAAGCGGTTGGCCCGTTTCCCCATGGCGAGCAGCTCGCCGAGGGCCTCACGCGGCTTCGGGGCGAGCATCCGCGCCTCGTAGCGCCGCTCGAGCTCCCTGAAGTCCTCCAAGACGGCCCTCGCCTCGTCGGTAAGGTCCGCCGGCCGGATCATCTCGCCGTCGGCGTACTTCTCGGCGAAGGAGAGGACGCGGTTTATGTAGTTGCCGAGGTTGCCGATAAGGTCCGAGTTGACCCTGGTCCCGAAGTCCCGCCACGAGAAGGCCACGTCGCCGGTCTCCGGCAGGTTCGAGGCGAGGTAGAAGCGCAAGGGGTCGGCCGGGAAGCGGTCGAGCGCCTCGTGCAGCCACACCGCCAGGTTGCGGCTCGTGGACATCTGCATCGGCCGCCGCTCGCCGTCGACGACAACCTCCAGGTTCATGAACTCGTTGGCCGGAACGTCGTAGGGGAGAACGTACGGCTCCTCGCCGTCCTCTCCGGTGCCCGTGAGCAGGGCCGGCCATACGAGCGCGTGGAAGACCGTGTTGTCCTTCCCGATAAAGTGGACGAGCCTGGTGTCCGGCTCCTGCCAGTACTCGCGCCAGCGGTCTGGCTCGCCTATGCTCTCGGCCCACTCCATCGTGGAGGAGACGTAGCCGATGCAGGCGTCGAACCAGACGTAGAAGCGCTTGTCCTCAAAGCCCGGCTCGGGCACCGGCACGCCCCACTGGATATCGCGGGTTATCGGCCGTTTCTCGAGCCCGGCGTCGATGATGCCGAGGATAAAGTTCTTGACGGAGGTCCGCCAGTGCTCCTGCCCCGCGACGTACTCCCGCAACCGGTCTGAGAACTTCGGCAGGTCGAGGTAGAGGTGTGTTGTCTCGCGGACCTCGGCGGGCCCGCCGGTGACCTTGGAGTGAGGCTCTATAAGCTCGTAGGCCTCGTACCAGGAGCCGCAGTTGTCGCACTGGTCGCCCCTGGCCTCCTTGTAGCCGCAGACCGGGCAGGTCCCCTCGACGTAGCGGTCGGGCAGAAAGCGGC
>CADCUT010000136.1 GCA_902805975.1 uncultured Rubrobacteraceae bacterium
AGGAAGGCGCTTTTGTGGAGCAGCCAGATGGCGCGCGGCTTGCTGCGGCTGCTGCCGCCGGTCTGGTGGAGCACCTCGACCTCCGGCAGGTAGAAGACCGACCAGCCCGCCTCGCGGGCGCGGCGGCACAGGTCGGCGTCCTCAAAGTAAAGGAAGAACCGCTCGTCTAGAGGGGAGATGCGTTCAAGCGCCTCCCGCCGCACGACCATGCACGCCCCGGAGACCCAGTCCACCCGCGTCGGACGGGAGAGGTCGCCGAGCGCCGGGAACTGGTCCCTCACGAGCGGGCTCTTCGGGAAGAGGCGGGTGAGGAGGGAGGTCCGGCCGAGCAGGCCGCTGAGGAGCGAGATCTCCTTTCTCGCCGAGAGCTGCAGCTCCCCGCCGGCGTCGAGTATCCGCGGCCCCGCCACCCCGGCAGAGCCTTCGGCGTCGAAGAGGGCCTCCACCCGGCCAAAGAAATCTCCCCCAACGACCGTGTCGGGGTTCAGGAGGACGACGAGCTCCCCGGTGGTCTCCGGGATCGCGCGGTTCCACGCCCTCGTCAGGCCGAGGTTCTCACCGCTGCGGACGAGACGGACGTCGGGCGGGAGGTCCGGCACGCCCTCGGTGTCGTTGTCCACCACCATGATCTCCACGTCGTCCCGACCTGCCGCCAGGAGCGATGCGACGCACGCGAGCGTGAGTGGCCAGGAGTGGTAGTTCACGATGATGACGGAGAACCTCATCGGAGCCGGGCCCCGACGGCGTCCCGTATCCTCCGGCGACGGCTCCTCACCGCCAGGCGGGAGGACCGGCCCAAGAGCTCCTTGAGGTAGGCGTCGGAGATCTTCTTTCTACCCTGTATACGCTGGCGCTTCTTCAGCATCTTCGGCAACATGCGCCGCGCTTCGGCGAGGCCTTCGAGGTGCGCCCGGAGACCGCCGGGGGAGAGGGAGACGACGAGCAGGCGCGAGAGCTGGCCGAGCACGATAGATGGCAGGTAGCCCGGTACCAGAGACCGGGGCAGGTTCTTGACGAGCAGGAGCAGGCCGTTGCGGGTCCCAAGGCGGGTCGCCGTGG
>CADCUT010000137.1 GCA_902805975.1 uncultured Rubrobacteraceae bacterium
GTGGCCCGCGTTGTTGACGACGACGTCGAGCCGGCCCGCCTCCTCGACGACGGTCTTGACGGCCGCGTCGGCGGAGTCCTGGGACTGCACGTCGAGCTCGACGACCCGCAGATCGCCGCCCTTGCCCCTGGGGGACTCGCGCAGGTCTTTGGCGCGTTCGGCGTTGTGACCCTCGGGGTGGCGCATGCTGGCGTAGACGGTGTGCCCGGCCGCGGCGAGGGCCTTGGCGGTGAGGTTGCCGATGCCGGTGGAGGCGCCGGTGATCAGGACGACGGACATGGTGGTTCCCCTTTCTGCGTGCTGCGTTCGTGTGTTTCGTTCGTGTGCTGTGTTCGTGCGCGACGTCTGCGGCGGATGTCGCGAGGGCTGATCCGCGGGCCGCCGGGGCACGACGCCGCCGTGCCCCGGCAGATCGACTCCGGGCCTACTCCGCGAGTTGCCGCTGGAGGGCCTGACAGACGTAGCCCGCGAGGGCGCCGATCGCGGTGGCCGCCACCAGGGCCAGGAAGCCGGGGACGACCGCCTCCGGCTCGGCCGCGAAGAAGGCGACCAAGCCCAGGAACCAGGCGAGCATGTTGTTGAGTACCGGCGTGGTGCGCAGGCCGACCGCCACGATCGCAAGGAAGAAGACGGTCAGCGGCAACGCCGCGAGGCCGATCGCGGGCGAGAAGATCCCGACCGAAAAGTGCCCGAGCACGGCCAGCGCCAAACCGCACCAGAGGCAGACGATGGCGTTGACGCCCTGGACTAGCGAGGCGGGCCGCGTGAACCATGCCACCCAGCCCACGAACATGGCCCAGGCCTCGAGCGACAGCAGCTCGCTGCCGAAGGCCGCGACCGCGGCCACGATGCCGGCGATAACCGTGAAGACGACGTATTGGATGGTCGATCGGCTCGGTGCCCTGGACTCTCGCCCGGCTACCGATTGCTGCTCCGTCATAGGATCGCTCCTCTGCAGTAGTTGTGGAAAACGGGTCGGGGTCTCAGCCCATCCCGCCGTTGGCGTACAGGGTCTGGCCGTTGACCCAGCGCCCCGGACCGGCGAGAAGGGAAACGACCTCCGCTATGTCTTCGGGGGTGCCGAGCCTCTCCATCGGGTTGGCGTTGGCTATGTTGTCGACCAGCTCCTCCGATTTGTCCTCGAAGAACAGCGGGGTCGCCGTCGGACCCGGGGCCACCGCGTTGACGGTGACGTCCCGGCCGCGGAGCTCGCGGGCGAGGATCAGGCTGATCGCTTCCACCGCGCCCTTGCTGGCCGCGTAGGCCGCGTAGGCCGGCAGGCCCAACTTCACGACCGACGTGGAGAAATTGACTATGGCGCCCCCCTCGCGCACCCGCTTGGCGGCGAGCTGGTCCACCACGAAGGTGCCGCGGATGTTGACGCGGTGCATCCGGTCGAGCTTGCCCAGGTCGAAGTCGGCCAGGGGCCCCAATATCATGATGCCGGCGGCGTTGACGACGACGTCTACCCCACCGAACCTCCGCTCCAGGGCGTCGAAGACCTCCGTCATGGCCCCCTCGTCGGCGACGTCACCGCCGACGGCCATCGCCCGGCCGCCCGAAGCCGCAATAGACCCGACGACCTCCTCGGCCGCACTCCTGTTGCCAGCGTAGTGCACGGCGACGTCCATACCGTCCCGCGCGAGCCGCTCGGCCGCCACCCGGCCGATGCCGCCGGATCCGCCCGTGACCAACGCCACCCGGCCGTTCGCCGTTCCGTGGTGCTCGCTCATCTCTGCCTCCCGTCTCCGGCCTTCGAAGGCCAGAATAGCTAACGCCGATAACAATATCACTATCTAAGTGATAACGCAACCTCAGATAACAAAATCGTGTTATCGTATAAATCATGAGAGAGACGACGGCAATTGGGACGAGTGGAACGACGGCGAGCAAGAGGACGGGCACCAGGGACAGGATCGTGCGCGCCGCGGCGGAGTTGTTGGCCGCGGGCGGCCGGGAGGCGGTGTCCACGCGGGCGGTCAGCAGTGCCGCGGGGGTGCAGGCGCCCACGATCTACCGCCAGTTCGGCGACATGCGGGGGTTGCTCGACGCGGTTGCCACATACGGGTTCGCGGCTTACCTGCGCGACAAGTCTACGCGGGAGCGTGCGGAGGATCCGGTCGAGGATCTGCGCCGGGGGTGGGACCTGCACGTCGGGTTCGGTCTGGCCAACCCGGCGTTTTACGCGCTCATGTACGGGGACCCCGGGAATAGGCCCCCCGCGGCTTTGGAGGCCGAGGAGATACTGCACGGGCTGGTCCAGCGGATAGCCGAGGCCGGCCGGCTGCGCGTCGGGGTGGAACGAGCGGTGGGCATGATCCACGCCGCGGGGAGGGGCGTCGTGATGTCCCTCAACGCCCAGGATCCCGGGGATCGCGACCCGGGGCTGTCGGAGGCGACCCGCGAGGCGGTGCTCGTGGCCGTGACCACGGACGGGAGCGACGAGGCGGCAAGCGAACGCACCGGTCGGGACCGGGCCGCCAACCGCGCCGTGGGCCTGAAGGCCGTCCTGCCCGAGACCGGCGACCGGCTCACGCCCCGCGAGAGGGGCCTGCTATCCGAGTGGCTCGACAGGCTCGTCGGTCCCGCCCAAGCTAAGATAGGGTAGTGTCAGGGAGGCCGTTATCGGGCCGTTCTGCGCCTTTCGATCGGAGGAAGGGCAAACGCCCGATCCGGCGACGTGACCACCGGCTACAGCGCGAGGAGATCGACACCCATGATAAAAATGATCATCACCATCAAACGCCGCGAGGGGATGACCCACGAGGAATTCGTCCGTTTCCAGCGCGAGATCCATATGCCCCTCCTCATGTCCATCCCGGAGGCGCGCCAATATATAAGGCGGTTCGTGGTCTCCTACCCGATCCCGGCGCCCGACTACTCCGGTCCGGACTACGACTCGGTGGTCGAGGCCTGGTTCGACAGCATGGAGGACATGAACGCGCTCTACTTCTCCGAGAACTTCTTGAGGGAGGTCGGCCCCGACCACGAGAACTTCATGGACTTGTCGGCCTACGGCAGGATCGTCGCCGAAGAGGAAGTTGTTGTGGGCTAGAAATCGCGTCGTGTCTCTCCGGCCCCGCGAGGCTGGCTTCCGGAAAGCAGGCCGGAAGCCAGCCACCCTTTGCGGGCCTTGATGCCGCCGCCGAGACGATGGTGCGCGGTTAGTACCAGAAAGCGACGACAGCGGCGAGCGCGACGGCCATCCCCGGTAATCGACCGCGGTCCACCATCGCCACCCGGCGCCGATATACCCCGTTCGCGCGCGGTCATGGCCGGAACTTCGCCTAAAACCTGTCCACCCAACTGCGGGCAGGCTCGTTCCCCGAAGTCCGCATGCAGGATCTCGCATGGGCCGGCCCTCCGGGGACTCCGGATCGCCCCCTCGACGTTGGGGGACACAGAAGGACGACATAACACCTGGTAGGTTCGCACAGAGAGGCAACTAAGGGGTCATCGCATGATTCCGGTAGGATTGTACGGTAGCGGTCGGATCTCATGGGGGACCGGATCGACGTCGGGGCCCTCGATTCGACCTCGACGGCCGCTAGCGACCGCGCCGTGAGCCCGGTTCCACGGGCCTGCGCGGGCCACCACCGGAGCGGGCGACCGCCCCGCTACAGGTCCCGCAGCCTCGGGACGACCTTCTCGGTGGCCTGCTCAACCCACGCTACCGGGTCCTGGCCGGGCGGGCCCACCCAGACCTTCTCGATCCCGAGTCTGGCGTACTCTTCCATCCCGGCGACGAAGGCGTCCACGTCGTCGAGCGGGTCGGAGCCCGTGATGACGGTTTTCTCGACATCGGCGGGATCGCGGCTCTCCGTCTCGCAGTGGCGGGCCAGCACGTCGAGCTTGTGCCTTACGGTTGCCGGATCTAGGGCGAACAGGTTGCAAGCGTCGGCGTAGCGCGCGACGAGCCGGAGGGTTTTGCGCTCGCCCATACCCCCGATAAGGATCTTCGGGCCCGGCTGCTGGATCGGACGGGGCGAGCAGATCGTCTCCTCCAGCCGGTAGTGGCTGCCCTCGTAGGGCCCGTCGTCGTCGCTCCACATCTGCTTGCAGATCTGTAGCGTCTCCTCCAGCCTCTCGAACCTCTCGCCCACGCCCGGGAACGGCACGCCGAGGCCCCGATGCTCGCGCTCGTACCACGCCGCCCCGATGCCTAGCATCGCCCGACCGCCGGATAGGACGTCCAGCGTGGTAACGGTCTTCGCCAGCAACCCGGGGTGGCGGTAGGTGACCCCGGTGACGAGGGCGCCGAGCGTCATGGCCCGCGTCTGGCCGGCCAGGAAGCCGAGCGATCCGTACCCCTCCAGCATGGGATCTTGGGCGGTGGCGAAGCTCTCCATCTGGAACCAGTGGTCCATCACGGTGAAGTCCGAGGCGCCCCCCTCCTCGGCGGCGCGGGCCGTGGCCGCCAGGGTCGGCGCCAGGGATTCCGGCCCTCCCGGGAGCGCGAAGTTCGCGAAGTGTATTCCTAGCTGCATAGAGGTCGCCTTTCGGTTCTGGGGTGATCGTCCTGGCGCGCGGTAGAGTCGGGAGGTCGCCGCCGGGACGTTTTTACGTCCCGGTGGGTTCTGGTGCTTCGATTCCCTGGGCGGCGCCCACCACCACGACATTGCCGCGCCCACCGTCGACGGCGCGGACGCTCCCGTGCATAAAGCCCGCCCCGTCCCTGGCGAGGTAGACGGTAGCGTACCCGAGGACCCCGGGCGGGCCCTGGCTGCCGTCCGACACCGCTGGTGGCCCCGGTCACGCGTTATGGCGGTCAGTGCTTTCACGACGCGCTCAGATCAGGCCGCCGGTCGGGGAGAGCGTGTCGCCGGTGATGAACCGCGCGTCGTCGGAGGCCAGGAACGTCGCGACGGGGGCGATGTCCTCTACCTGGCCGACCCGCCCCAGCGGGATGGTCTGCGCGTAGGCTTCCGAGGCGGGCGAGCCCATGAAGCCGGAAGCGCGCGTGCCCTCGGTGTCGACCAGCCCGGCGGCGATGGCGTTCACGCGGATGCCGCGCGGCGCTAGCTCCAGGGCGAGCACCTGGGTCATCCCGACGATCGCCCACTTCGTCCCCGTGTAGAGCACGGTGGTCGGTGCCGGCCAGTGGATGCCGACGCTGGTGAGGTTGACGATCGCGCCCCCGTCGGCCTCCTCCTGTTTGGCGAACTCGCGGCTGGCGAGCAGGTAGCCGAGCACGTTGACGTCGTAGTGGCGGCGGTACTCCTCGACCGTCAGGTCCTCCAGCGTCTCGAAGCGCCACACCCCGGCGTTGTTGACGAGGGTGTCGACGGGCCCGAAGACCTCGCGGACCTCGGAGAAGAGACGGACGACGTCCTCCTCCCGGCTGACGTCGGCCTGGAAAGCCTTCGCCTGCCCGCCCGCCGCGGCGATCTCCCCGACGACGGCGGCGGCGGTGTCCGCGCCGCGGGCGTAGTTGACGGCGACGCGGGCGCCGGCGGCGGCTAGGTCCCTGGCGATGGCGGCGCCGATGCCCTTGCCGCCGCCGGTGACGAGCGCAACCCTTCCGTCCAGATCGCTGCTCACGATGACTCCTCCGTCCCGTCGCCGGGGTCCTGGTAGATGCGCGCCGCGCTCAGGCGGCCCTCGTCGTCCCGGTCTATCCAGATGGTCGAGGCCGAGACGTCCTTCTGGCCGTCGCTGGTCTCCGTGCGGACGACCGTCTCGTGGACGAAGTGGCGGTCGGTCCCGTAGATGTTCGCCTCGTCGTGGGAGAGGCTCGACAGCGGCTCCCACGCGGCGGCCAGGCCATCGCGCACGGCCTCGCGGCCGCGCATGGTCACCTCGCCGTTGAGGACGAGCTCGACGTCGTCGGCCATGCGGGCGCTGTAGGCCCCCGCGTCGAGGGTCTCTATCACCGCCAAAAGGTCCCGGAACCACGCCGTCCCCTCCCCGCTCAACTGGTTGATGCGGATGTTCTCGAAGGTTGCCACCACGCGCTCCTCTTCTCGTCTCCCGTCAGGAGAGCTCTACAACCACCTTGCCAAAGACGCCCGGCGAGACCTGAGCGCGGAAGGCCTCCTTCGCGTCGGCGAAGGCGAAGCGGTCGCCGATCACGGGGTGGATGTCGTAACGCTCGACCGCCTCGACCAGGTCGCGGTGCATCCGGTGGCTGCCGACGGCGATCCCCCGCAGGCTGGCGGTCTTGCCCATAAGCGCCATCACGTCCACCGGATCCCCCTCCATCTCGAAGAGCCCGACGAAGGCCACCTCGCCACCGGCGCCCAGCGCGCCGATGGACTGGTTCAGCGTGCCCGGGCCCACCGTGTCGACCACCTTCTGCACGCCGCCACCGGAGGCCTCGAAGACCGCCTCACCCCACGTCGGGTTGTCCGTGCTGTTGACGAACGCGCCGACGCCCATCTCCTTGAGGCGCTCCCCCTTATCGTCCCGCCGGACGACGGCGAAGACCTCGGCGCCCATCGCCCGCGACAACTGCAACACGAACAAAGACACCCCGCCGCTGCCGATGGTCATGACCTTCTGACCGACGACCACCGGATGGTCCACGGCCACCGCGTGCCACGCCGTCACCCCCGCCACCGGGAGCGTCGCCGCCTCGGCGAAGTCCAGGTTGCCCGGGGCGCGGGTAACCCGCTCGGCAGAGAGGACGACGTACTCGGCCAGCACCCCGTCATCGTCGAGGGCGCCCAGCCCCAGGTCCACGTTCCCCGTCGTCGGGGGCGCATCCTCCCACTCCTTGAAATGCAGGTTGGTGACCCGGTCGCCGACCGACCACCCCTCGACCCCCTCGCCCACGGCGTCGATCTCGCCGGCCACGTCGGAGAGCGGAACCAGGTCGCGACCCTCCAGCCGACCGAACCAGCCCCGCAAGACCAGCTGGTCCCGGTAGTTGATCGAGACCGCCCGCACGCGCACGCGCACCTCGCCGGGCCCGGGATCCGGCACCGGGACTTCCTCCCTTACCAACCCCTCCACGTCCGTCACGCCCGACTTCATCATCCATCGTTCCACGGTACTCACCTCTCCGATAAAGGAAGCAGATCATTGCCCACCGCCGTTCGTTATTCGCGCCTCGCGTCCGTGACCCGCCCCACGCGGGACCGGATCCTATCTGTCTTGCCGCCCAAACCTTCCGTCCTATACCACGGCCTCCTTGGGTAAGTAACCGAATAGTTCGTAAGATACACCCTAGCCCGGCATTTATCAACAAACAGTTACTTATTTGATCTCTTCTGCTAGAATCGCACCATGGTTCGAGATTCTGCGGCGACCCGGAACCGGATACTGGAGGCGGCAATCGGGGAGTTCGCCGCGCACGGGTTGGCCGGCGGTCGCGTCGGCCGCATCGCCGAAGTTTCCGGGGCGAACCAGCGCTCCATCTACGTGTACTTCGGGAGCAAGGAGGGGCTGTTCAACGCCGCGTTGCGGCGGGTGATCGGCGACCTCGTCGGGGCCGTCCCGCTGACGGAGGACGACCTTCCGGGGTACGCGGGGAGGATGTTCGACTACCTGCTGGACCACCCCGAGGCGCTCAGGATGGGCATGTGGCGCCACCTCGAGCGGCCCGCCTCGGGCCCGGACACCGCCGACGTCTACGCCGAGAAGGTCGAGGCGATGGGCGGCGGGGGGAGCGGCCCCACGGAGAGTGGGCTGCCCCCCACGGACCTGCTGGTGCTCGTGCAGGGGCTCACCTCGAGCTGGCTCACGAGCCCCGAGGACCTGCTCGCCGCCGCCGACGCCGACCCGTACTCCCCCGAGCGCCTCGCCGTCCACCGCGCCGTGATCGTCGAGGCCGCGCGGCGGCTGTGCGCGCCGGTCCCGTGAGGCAGACCGGGAGGCCCCCAGCGGTCTCCGCCCGGTCGCGCTCGCGCACGAGCACCGGCGCGTCAGGCCGGGGGGGACCGTACATCGCCTCGTGGCCGTGGTTGACCGGGAGCCGGGTCGCGCCGGCGAGGGCGCGGATCCCGTCCGCGCCTCACCCAGGCCGGGGGAGTTGTAGACTATCGCGTTGCCCCCGGGGCGCGCGAGGACGAACGACCTGACCCCCGCGGCGGGTTCCGGGCCCGCTTCCGCGAACCGCGAGCCCGACGGTTCTCTTTCGGTCATGCGTGGTCGGTCAGCGGTTTGCGAGGGTGACGGTCTTCCGTAGGTGCTCGTCGCTGGTGAGCTGGGCAACGAGGAACGCGGCGAGGTCGGCGCGCGTGATGGCGTGGGCCATGTCGCGGCCGCCACCGGAGATGACGCGGACGTCACCGGTGGCGGGCTTCTCGTTCAGGACCGCCGGCCGGGTGATGACCCAGTCGAGCCCGCTGCCGCGGACCGCGGACTCCATCCCCGCCTTGTCCGCGGTGGACCCGCGGAGGAAGGTCCTCACCACGACCTTCACGGGGAACGGTATGTTCGTCATGCTGTCGCCCACGCCGACCGACGAGGCGACGATGAGCCGGCGGACGCCGTGACGCTGCATAGCCGCGACGATCGCGGTCGCCACGCTCGTCTCGAGCGTGGTGTGCCGGTATGGGGTCTTCCCGCCGACGGTGTCGATCACGGCGTCCTGACCCGTGACCGCGG
>CADCUT010000138.1 GCA_902805975.1 uncultured Rubrobacteraceae bacterium
CTGGGCGAGCTCCGTCGAGCGGTAGCTGTCGAGCTCCGGCATCTCGTCTGCGAGCGCCCTGTAGGTGTTGGCGGCACCCGCGAAGAGGGCGACGGTGCCGAGGATCGTCGCCGCGCAGAGGAGCAAGAAGACGTTCCTGATCCTCTGAAGCGTCCTCCCGCCGCCCCTGCGCCCCCGGCGCCGGCGGCGGCCGATCCTGATCAGGTCGCCGTTCTGCATGGACGGGATATTATACAGAACGCCCGACCAGATCCGGAAAAGGAGCTGCCATCCCCCCCGCACAGCTACCCAGAGATGACTTCCCGGCCCTCGCCGACAACGACTTCGCCTACCTGAACTCCGGCGCGAGCGGCCCGCCTCCCCGCCGCGTGATAGAGGCCATGCGCGAGGCGGACGACCTCTGCTCAGGCCCGGCCTACCTCGAAGGCGTCGGCCTCTTCCAACGGCAGGCGGACGCCAACGCCCGCGCCCGCGAGGCCGCCGCACGCCTCGTTAACGCCGGCCCCGACGACGTGGCCCTTACCCAGAACACGACCCACGGCATGAACCTCGGCGTCGCCGCCATCGACTGGCGGGAAGGTGATGAGGTGATCTCGACCTCCACGGAACACCCCGGCTGCCTGATGCCGCTTCACGCCGCGGCTCGACGCTTCGGCGCAAAGGTCAACCTTATCTCCCCCCCTGTAACGGCCGAGAAGATAGAGGCCGCCCTCACCCCGCGCACCCGCCTCATAGCCCTCTCCCACGTCGACTGGACGAACGGCGGGGTGCTGCCGCTCGCGCCTATCTGCGCCCTCGCCCGCGACCGAGGCGTCCTGACGCTCGTCGACGGCGCCCAGTCGGTCGGTAACATTCCCGTGGACGTACCCGCCACGGGCGCGGACATGTACGCTTTTACCGGCCACAAGTGGGTGCTTGGCCCCGAGGGCATGGGTGCCCTCTACGTCAGGCCGGACCTTGCGGTCCACAGCCCGAACGTCGGGTACCTGTCGCTCGCAAGCCCCGCCGACTTTGACCGGCACGGCGACTACGAGCTCCGCCCCGGCGCCCGGCGCTTCGAGGCGTCCACCATGAGCGCCGCGCTCGCGGGCGGCTTCGCGGAGGCGGCGCGGGGCGTTCTGGAACGCGGGGAGGATGGCTTCGAGCAGATCCGTCGCAGGGCAGACAGGTTGACGGACGGGCTCTCCGAGCTGCCGGACGTAACCCTGCGCTCGCCGCGTCCAGCGCAGAGCGGGCTCGTGAGCTTCGAGATCGGGGGCGTGGAGGCGAAGGACGCCTCCGAGCGCCTGCTGAGCGAGCACTTCGTCGTGCGCTACGTCCCGGGCCACAGATCCTACGTCAGGGCCAGCACCCACCTCTTCAACACGGAGCAGGAGCTAGGCGGGCTGGTAGAGAGCGTCGGCAAGATGGGACGTACCATCCGCTGAGCGCGGCATCCTTCTCTAGAGAGACACCCGTCCAGGGATCGCCCCGAGCTGATGCGCAGCGCGCAATCTACCGGGTACGCATCCTTGCCACGGCGTGTTGTGGCCGTCTCCCTGTGCGAACCACGCGAGACGCCGCGCGGGGACCAATCTCGGCGCGATCTATCCAGGGCCTCGGATGGGACGTCCGGGGACAGCCTTTACCCGAAGGTGGGTAGGTGCGCGCGGGGAGCGCAGTGTAAGATACGCGCGAATGCTGGGCGTGGCGTCGCAGATAGCGGTCATAGTAATCCTTACCCTCCTCAACGGCCTCTTCGCCATGTCCGAGACCGCGCTGGTCTCCTCGCGCAAGGCGCAGCTCAGGCAGCGCGCGGAGGCCGGCGACAGGGGGGCCCGCGCCGCGCTCGCGCTGGCCGACTCGCCCACCCGGTTCCTCTCCACCGTTCAGATCGGGATCTCCCTGATCGGGGTTCTGGCCGGCGCCTTCGGGGGGGCCGCGCTCGCGGGGCCGCTGGCCGAAACGCTGCGCGGCGTGCCGCCGCTGGCGCCCTATGCCGGGCCCCTCGCCTTCGGGACCGTGGTGGTGGCCATCACCTACCTCTCCCTGATAATTGGCGAGCTCGTACCCAAGCGCCTGGCGCTCAACAGCCCCGAGACGGTGGTCTCGCGCGTGGCGGGACCCATGCGCTCGCTCTCTGTGGTCACCTCCCCGGCCGTCTGGCTCTTGAGTATCTCGACGGAAGGGGTCCTCAAGCTGCTCGGAGCGCGCCAGCCGGACACCTCCCCGGTCAGCGAGCATGAGGTCGAGATCCTGATGGAGGAGGGCGCCCGGGCGGGGGTCTTCGAGGAGGAGGAGAGGGACCTCGTGGCGCGCGCCCTCAGGCTCGACGACCGGCCCGTGCGTGAGCTGATGACGCCCCGGCCGAACGTGGTGTGGCTCGACGCTGACGACCCGCCCGAGGAGGCGCTGCGCCTCGCGCGGGAGAGCCGTCACTCGTGGCTCCCGGTCGCCCGTGGGAACCTGGACAACATGCTCGGCCTGGCCTCCATCAAGGACGGGTGGGCGCGGGGGCCGGCCGAGCACCCCGCCAGGCTGCTCGGGGCGCTGCGCCGGCCGGCGCTGGTGCCTGAGGGGGCACCGGCGACCCGGGCGCTTGAGGCTTTCAAGCGCACCGGGCTGCCCATGGCCGTCGTGATCGACGAGCGCGGGCACGCGGAGGGGGTGGTCACCCTGACCGACATCCTGGAGGCGCTGGTCGGCGAGGTGCCCGACGCGGACGAGCCGGCCGCCGAAAGCATCGTGAGCCGCGAAGACGGTTCCTTGCTCGTTGACGGGCTGCTCTCGGCGGAGGTGCTGGAGGAGCGCCTGGGGATGGACGGGCGGCCCCGCGCGGAGGAAGCGGGCTACCAGACGGTGGGCGGTATGGTGATGGACGCCCTGGGCCGAGTGCCGGCTACGGGCGACCGCTTCGAGCTCAAGGGCTACTCCTTAGAGGTCGTGGACATGGACGGGTGGCGGGTGGACAAGGTTTTGGTAGCGCCCATACCAGGGTCCGGCCCCGAAAAAGCCCGCAAGCAGGATCGTAGTTGAGACGATCCAAGGGGATGAACGTAACCGTGGGCGGTGCCGCCGTCTCCCACCGATCCCTCTCCCCGAAGCCAGCGTTGCGGGCGGCATAATCTGCCCCGGTTGTCTCCCGTGGGCTACGACGGCCCTACCGTGACGAAGGGACCGCTCGAGCCCTTTCGGCCCTTATCTGGGGCATAGGGGGTTGCATGGGCGTGGCGCGGTGATGATGGTGCTCGCGCTCTGCTTGTTCTTCTGGCGAGCCGGGCCGAAAAAGAGAGGGAAGGCTCGGCAAACGCCTTCGCCCCGTAGTCCGCGGGCCTTGTCCTAGATCAGAACCCTTCGGTGAGGAGCACGTCCACGACCGCGTCGATGTCAGGGACGAGGTAGTCGGGTTCTGCCTCCCGTAACGTATCTTCGGAGAAGGCGCCCCAGCTCACGGCGACGCTGGTGAGGCCCGCGGCCTTGGCGGCCTGCACGTCGAACGGGGAGTCGCCGACGTAGGCGGCCTGGTCTCTGGGGACGTCCCCCATGAGCTCGAGGCCCTTGAGGAGTGGTTCCGGATGGGGTTTGTGCTCCTGGGTGTCCTCCATGGTGACGAAGCGGTCCACGACCAGGTCGAGGCCGGGGAAACTCCTCAGGGCCATCTCGACGGAGCGGCGGCGTTTGGAGGTGACGACGACGATCCGCACGCCGGCCGTCCTGAGGCGGTTCAGGGCCGCGTCCACCCCGGGGAACGCGGCTATGAGGGCGTCGTGGTGCTCCTCGTGGTGGGCGCGGTAGGCCTCGAGGAGAAGCTCGGCCTTTTCGGCGTCGAAGAGCTCCATCTGGCGCGGGAGCGGCTGGCCGACGTTGGCGAGAAGCTCCCCGCGCGAGAGGTCCTCGCGGCCGAGGACGGAGGAGGTGGCGTGGCGCATGGACTGGAAGATCATCTCCGTCGTGTCCACGAGCGTCCCGTCGAAGTCGAAGAGGGCGGCCGAGAGCACTACGGGTTCTGGCCGTTCAGGATGGAGTTTACGTCCCAGGTGCCTATCTCATCGATGCCGGCTGTGTCGGTAAGCTCCAGGTGGATGGGGGTGACGCTGATCTCACCCTCCGCGATGGCGGCGAAATCCGTGCCCTTCTCCTCGTGGTAGCCGGGCGGGTTGTTGTAGATGTCGTACCCGACCCGCCCCTCCGCGTCCTTGACCTCGACGAGCTCGTCCCTGTACATCCTGCGCCCGAGCCTGGTGACCCTGGCGCCCTTGAGCTCCCCGAGGGACCTGTTCGGGGCGTTGACGTTCAGGATGCGCCCTTCGGGCAGGCCCCTCAGGGCGACCTTCGCCAGGCTGGCGACGAACTCGGCTGCGGCCTCGAAGTGGAGGTCGCCGTTCAGCGGCGCAAGCTCCTCGGCGCTCTCGTGCCAGGGGCGGTCGATACTAAGGGAGACGGCGATGCCAGGGACCCCGATGACGATGCCCTCCATGGCACCAGCCACGGTGCCAGAGTAGGTTATGTCGTCGCCCAGGTTCTCGCCGTGGTTTATGCCGGCGACGACGAGGTCGGGCTCGAAGTCCATGAGGCCAAGGGCCACGAGGCGAACGCAGTCAACGGGCGTGCCCGAACAGGCGTAGCCCGTCCCCCCGTCGGCCATCTTCCGCTCCTCGACGTGCAGGGGGCGCCCGAAGGAGATGCTCCGCCCGACGCCGCTGCGGTTCTGGTCGGGGGCGACGGTGAGTACGTCCGCCACCTTCTCCAGCGCCTGGCGGGCGGCGAGCAGGCCAGGGGCGTCTATTCCATCGTCGTTGGTCAGAACTATTCGCACGGGCCGGGGCTTCTCCGTTTCTTCGCGGTCAACACCCTCGAAAAGGTTTTGGATTCTATCATCCCGACCGTCCGGGGCATGATACGCGCGTCACGAAGCACTATGTTTCACGAAAATTAAGATCATCGAAGAACGGTAGACAAAGCCATGAGAGTACGGTAGCTTACCTGGGCTGTAATCGCGAAGTCTCCGAGAGGTGCGTGATGACCGTGGACGCCAGGGATTGGTTTAAGCATCGCTCATATGACTACCGGCAGTTCTCAGACCTGAAAGATTTAAGCCGCCGGAAGCATGAGCGCAACCTGACGGTTAGCGCCGTTTTGCCCTCCAGAAACGTCGCCGACACCATCGGCGCGATCGTGGACTCGATCCACGCCGTCAACCGGGATGCGGGCGGCAACCCGCTGGTGGACCAGATCCTGGTCATAGACGCGGACTCGCCGGACGGCACGGCCGACGTCGCCGCCGACCGGGGCGCCGAGGTCTTCTCCGAGAACGAGCTGATGCACGAGCACGGCGGCGCCCACGGCAAGGGTGACGCGATGTGGCGCTCCCTCTCCGTGGCCCGCGGCGACCTGGTGATGTTCATGGACGCGGACACGAGGGACTTCGAGTCCCAGCTCGTCTACGGCATCCTGGGGCCCATCCTGGAGGACCCGGCGGTGCGCTACGTCAAGGCCGCCTACCGGCGTCCGTTCAAGAGCGAAGAAGCCCTGCAGGTCGATGGCGGTGGGAGGGTCACGGAGCTCTCGACCAAGCCGCTCTTCAACCTGTTCTACCCGGAGCTCGCCGGCTTCGTGCAGCCGCTCGCCGGGGAGTTCGTGGCCGACAGGGAGCTCTTCCGCTCCATCCCGTTCCTCACCGGCTACGCGGTGGAGACCGGGATCATGATCGACGCGTTCAAGACGGTGGGCCTCGATGGGATGGCCCAGGTGGACCTCGGCACCCGCCAGAACCGCCACCAACCTCTGCGCGACCTCTCCCGCATGTCCTACGCGGTCCTGCGCGCGGTCGCCCGGCGCATGAGGCAGGAGGGGCGCCTGAACCAGACGAGCGACCCCGACGCCCCGGTCTCGCCCTTCCAGTTCAGCGACTATCTCCACGCGGTCGCCACCCCGGAAGGCCTCCAGCTACAGGAGTACGTCGAGGAGCTCGTCGAGCGACCGCCCATCAAGGAAGTCCTCAAGGTCCGCTAGGGTACCCGTGTCAGGCCCCCACGACATGGGCGGCGAGCCTGCCGGTCCGATAGACCGCTCCGGACACGAGCCGGAGGACTGGGAGCGCATCGCGGACGCCGTCAACGCGGCGCTCGGCAAGCGAGGCCTCCAGACCACAGACGAGCACCGCCGCGCCATAGAGTCTCTCCAGAACTACCGCGACCTCTCCTACTACGAGCGGTGGGCCTCGGCCACCGAGAGGCTCCTCGTCGAGAAGGGCATCCTCACGGAAGTGGAGATCGACGAGCGGGCCGCGGAGATCCACCGCCGCTGGGAAGACGCTTGACGGCGCGCTTCGCCCCCGGGGACCCTGTCCGGGTGAGGCCCGGCGCCAAGCCGGGCCACGTCCGCACGCCGGACTACCTGAAGGGCCGTTCGGGGCGGATAGAGGCCGTGCTCGGCGCCTACCCCAACCCCGAAGACCTTGCCTACGGTCTCTCGGGGGAGCCGGGACGGGTCCTCTACAAGGTCGGCTTCCGCCAGGGCGCGCTCTGGCCGGACTACGAGGGGCCGCCAGAAGAGCGGCTCTTCGCCGACGTCTACGAACACTGGCTGGAGCCGGGAGGAGAGAGATGAGCCACGACCACGGAACCGTATCCGGAGGCGCCACCAGCCCGCTCGCGGCGCGCGTGCGGGCGATGGAGGCGTTGCTCGTCGAGAAGGGCGTTGTGACGGAGGCCGAGATCCAGGACAACATCGCCTACATGGACTCCCGCTCCCCGGCCAACGGGGCCCGACTCGTCGCCCGCGCCTGGACGGACGAGGCTTTCAAGGCCAGGCTACTTGTGGACGGCAAGGCCGCGGCCATCGAGCTCGGCATAGACGCCGGGGCCTCGCCGGACCTCGTGGTCGTCGAGAACACGCCCGGGGTGCACAACCTGATCGTCTGCACCCTCTGCTCCTGCTACCCCCGCAACGTCCTCGGCCGCCCGCCGGATTGGTACAAGAGCTTCGAGTACCGCTCCCGCGCCGTCCGCGAACCCCGCGCCGTCATGCGCGAGTTCGGCTTCGAGCCGCCCGAGGGCACCCGCGTCGCCGTCCACGACAGCACCGCCGACGTCCGCTACATGGTCCTTCCCATGCGCCCAGCGGGCACGGAGGGAATGAACGAGGAGAATTTGGCGGCACTCGTCACGCGGGACTCCCTGATCGGGGCGTGCATTCCCAGGGTGCCCACCCAGACCGGTTAGGGCGGTCGCGGAAGCTTGTTGTCCCCGCAGCCATCCCTCCGGCCGTTTGCTCGCTGACGGAATCTAGTTGATCTTCGCGGGATCGAAGGGGGCCGACGGGCCGTCGTAGCTCGAGCCGGTGGCCGTTGGCCCTTCCTGGAGGGCCCCGGGGTTGCCACTCTCGACAACGAAGGAGGCGCGGGGTTCGGCAGGGGCCTCTGGGGTGACGACGCTGCCGTCCGCGGTCTCCGTGGGCACGCCCATAAAGGTCGTCAGGTAGCGCTCCGAGTTCAGGTCGCACCTGGTGTAGCCGCGGTAGGAGCCATCGAAATACTTTGTGTGCGGGTTGTCGACAAGCGCAGCCTGGACCGGTGCGAGGAAGACGCCGGGGAAGGAAGAGGTGATCGAGGTCCCCACAAACTCGGTGCCGACGGTCTTGCTGCCCCCGTCGGAGAAGTCCTCCTTGAGGTCGTGCACCCACGAGCTGTGGATGTCGCCGGTGATCGTAACGGGATTGCGCACCCCGGCCCTGTCGAGGAAGCCGAGGAGGCGGTTGCGGGCGGCGACGTAGCCGTCCCACTGGTCCATGTTGTAGCTCTCGCCTCCGGGCTGGTCGTCGGGGGTAGCGCGGAAGTCGTATTCCGCGAGCATGGTCTGCTGGCCGATAACGTTCCACCGTCGCCGGGAGCGGGCGAGACCGTCTTTGAGCCAGCGCTCCTGGGTGGGCCCGGTCATCGTCTGCTTCTCGGAGAGGGCTCGCGCGCAACGCTCCTTGAGACCGTCGCCGCATGGCTGGTCCGTGCGGTACTGGCGGGTGTCGAGGATGCTGAACCCGGCGAGGTCCCCCCACGCGAAGCGCCGGTAGAGGCGCATGTCCGGCCCCTGGGGGAGTGAGGAGCGGCGTAGGGGCATGTTCTCGTAGTAGGCTTTGTAGCCGGCCGCGCGGCGCCTGAGCAACGCCCGCGTCGTCGGCGTCTCGCTGCCCTCTTCGGGGATCTCGTCGGCGTAGTTGTTCTCGACCTCGTGGTCGTCGAAGGTAACGATAAACGGGAAGAGGCGGTGGGCCTCGCGCATGTCCTCGTCGCTCTTGTACTGGGCGTGGCGCTGGCGGTAGTCGGCGAGGGTGATGGTCTCTCCCCCCATGTGCTGGCGCGTCGGGACGGCATCGGGCTCCGGCCCGTACTCGTAGATGTAGTCGCCGAGGTGCACGACGAAGTCCAGGTCCTGCTCCTGGCGGGCCATCGCCCCGTAGGCGGCGTAGAAGCCGTTCTGGTAGTCCTGGCACGAGACGAAGGCGAACGCGAGCGCCGCCGGGGAGGCGCCGAACCCGGGCGTCGTGCGAGTCC
>CADCUT010000139.1 GCA_902805975.1 uncultured Rubrobacteraceae bacterium
GGGCGGCTGCGCCAGACGTTGTTCGTCTCTCCTGGATCGGTGCGCAGGTCGTAGAGCTCGGGCTGGTCGTTCGGGCCGCCCAGGATCGCGGAGCGCTCGCGGGTGGTCACGGTGAAGGGCATGTAGCTCGCGACCTTGCGGGGTGTGGAGTCCACGGCGGTCGTGATCTCACCCTCGGCCATGTACAGCGGCCAGGAGCTGACGACGAACGGCCGGTGCTCGCTCTTCTGCCCCGTGAGCACGCCGCCGAAGGACTCACCCTTCATGGTCATCGGCCCCGCGAGGCCGGTGAGATCGAGGATCGTGGGCGCTATATCAGGGGCCGTGGTCATGGCCTGGCGGTGACCCGGCGTGAGGCCCGGGCCGCGGGCGATGAGGGGAATGCGGCTGATCTCGTTGTACAAGGGCGACCACTGCACGGTGAGCAGCCACGACTCCGAGAGCCACGCCGGCAGGTTCGAGTTCTCGCTGACCACGGCGTTCGGTTCGTGCACCCACTCGGCCTTGCCGAAGTAGTCGTGCTCGCCGAAGTAGAAGCCGTGGTCGGTGGTGAAGACGACGATGGTGTTGTCCGTCAGGTTCAGGGCGTCGAGCTTGCCGAGGAAGCGACCGATCCAGAAGTCGACCATCGTCACCTCGCCGCAGTAGGTCGCGTGAGCGAGCTCGACGTCGTCTTCAGTGAGCCCGGCCTCGCGCCAGTTGCCGTAGGCGGGGTAGATCTGCTCCCCCTTGAAGCTCTCCCGGTACTGCTTGGTGTAGTAGTCGGGTGCGTCCCATGGCTCGTGCGGGTCCCAGGTGTCCACGTAGAGAAAGAAGGGCTCGTCGTGGTGACGCTCCAGCCACCTCTCGGCCTCGGTCATCGTCCGCGCCACGAGCCGATCTTCTTCCCTGGTCCAGGTAGAGCGCGCGTCGGCCCGCTCGTGGGGCCTGGTGTCGTCCCCCTGCCCCCTGACCCAGATAAAGTCATCGAAGCCCCGGTCGTAGCCGAAACCGTTCCTGATGTAGAACGGCGTGTCCACGACCCCCATCGTCGTGTACCCCGCCGCGGACATGACCTCCGGCAACGTCGTCAGGTGCCGGGGAAGGGGCTCCCAACCCATGTGCGTGTAGGAGAAAGTCCCCGTCAAAATATCCGCCCGCGCCGGCATCGTCGGAAACGACGACGCGACGTGGTGGTCGAACACCGCCGACTGGCGGGCGAACGCGTCCAGGTATGGGGTCTTGATGTACGGGTTCCCGTAGGCCCCAATGTGGTCCCGCCGGAACGTGTCCGCCACGATCACCACGACGTTCGGTCGATCCATCTTCCCTCCAACTAACTAGTCTCGTAGTCCAACGCGGCGATACCCTACAACATACTCTACTCAATTGCTAGACAAACTTCGCAAATCTACGAGAAAATGTGTTGGACGGGCGGCGGGCACAATATTTTGACGTGTTCGGTGCGGGTGGTAGATGGGGCGTTTTATGCGCGGGCGGGTTTTGGGACCCGCCCCTGCCGCAGGGGCGTGGGAAGGTGGTTCCGGTGGAACGGCCACAAAAAGGGCGGCGGTCCTGCGCCGAGACGGTGCGGACCGCGCCCCTGAAACCTGAAGCCTGAGACCTACCTTCCGGTCAGTCCTCCGGGATCTCATCGTAGACCATCTTCAGGTCCATGCCCTGGGCGCGGCGGACGAGACGGGAGACGATGTAGATGACGAGGGCGAGGATGTACATGACGCTGAGGTAGAGGAACGAGGAAGGGTCGTTGATGCCATAGACGTCGTTGGTGATCCACTGGTAGAGGCAGAACGCGAGGAAGAGGCCGAAGGCTGTCGCGGCAACCGTTATGAGGGGAATGCCGAAGACGTTGTAGCGGGCTATGGGCGAGGCGTTGTAGATCTCGGGTTTGCGCCAGGGGAGGATCGCCGCGGCTACCGTCGAGCCGAAGAACGTCATCGCGATGACGAGGGTGGCGTTCAGCGTCCAGGTCGCGAAGTCCTCCCCGTAGGCGTAGAAGTAGCTGATCGGGATGGACGGTATGAGCATGAGCAGGAGCGCCACGTACGGGACGCCGCTGCGGGTCGTCTTGGCGACGGCCTCCGGGAGCACCCGGTCGAAGGCGGTCGCGAACACGACGCGCGTCGAAGACATAAAGACCGAACCCACCCACCCGAAGAACCACAGGGACATGAGCGCGATAAGGATGACCTGCAGGACGGGGTTCCCGAGCAGGAACGAGGCGAGCAGGGCCGGGTAGGGCCACGCGGAGACCGGGCCCTCGCCGGCCCAGAAGGCGGCGTTAGCGCCGTAGTAGAAGTCCCAGCCGAACGTCTTGGCGAAGAGGAGGAGCATGACGACGACGGTCACGGAGGTCAGGACCAGCGCCCCGCCCATCGCGTAGATGTTCTTCCTGAAGTCAGACGCGCCGCGGACCTCGCCGTAGAGCGTGGCGCCCCAGTTCGAGAACAGGTTGAAGAAGGCGAGGAAGGGGATCAGGAGCAGCGTAGGGAGGACCGCCGAATCCGTCGGGAGGCCGCCCGCCTGTTGGCCGGCCTGGACCGTCTGCTGGTAGGCGTTGCCGCCGGCGCCGAGCATGCTGCCCGCCTCCGAGTTGAAGGCCGAGACGAAGTCCGAGCGCGAGCTGACGAGGAGGACGATCAGCATGATGGCGAGGCCTGCGATGCCACCGTAGAAGCAGAACTTCTGGACGCGGGCGTAGGAGCGCATCCCGAGCGAGATCAGGGCCGAGGCCAGCAACGCGACGATCACCGATGCCGTGAAGATACCCGCCGGGGCGCCGAAGAAGGAGACGGCGCCGTCAAAGCCCAGGATGGCCGAGAGCGGGACGAAGACCTCCTTGATGAGGATGTCGGCGTAGATAGGGACCCAGTGCCAGAGGATGAACCACCAGCCCGTCACCGCCAGGACGAATCCTATCCCGCCGCCCAGGATCCGGCTCATCCAGACGTAGTCCCCGCCGGCCCTCGGCATCACGGCTATCAGGGAAGCGTAGGTGACGGCCTGGAAGATCAGGTACAGGCCGGCCAGGATCACGGCCGGGATCAGAGCCCCGTTGGGGACGAAGGGCGCGTAGGAGAGGATGAAGAGCCCGAGCGTTATGAGGTTGATGGAGAACGTCGCGTAGATAAACGCGTCCCACACCGACCACCCGCGCAAGAGCCCCGTCGCCTTTCTCTGGAACAGGTCCCCCGTACTAGAACCCGCCGTCGTGTTGCTGGCCATGTATCTCCTCCTCTATCCGCTGGTCAGAACGAACCGCTTGACCTTCTTGCCGCCGTCGAGGTCGACTACGGCGCCTAAGAGCTGCCCCTGCTCGTAGGAGCTTCCCGGGTTGATGCACAGCGTGCGCCCGATCCTGGTGTTTCCCCGCGCCTCGTGGATGTGCCCGTGCAGGGCCAGGGCCGGCTGCCCCTCCTCTATAGCCTCCCTCACGGCCGTCGAGCCGACGGGGACCGTCGAGCGGCCCGCGTCTTTCGGGCGCATGTCTTCTGTGATCTCCGGCGCGTCGTCGAGGCCGGTCTGGTAGGGCGGGCAGTGGAAGTTGTAGACGGTCTGCTCCGGTGGCGCCGTCACCTGGCTCGTCATCTCATCGAGCCTCTTCTTGAGGTCGGGCTCGTCCTCCTCCCGATACGTGTCCCAGGGGGTGCGGTTGGCCCAGCCGGTCGAGACCATCTGGAAGTCTCCGAACTCGACGACCCGGCCCTCGGCGAGGTGGACGCCCCTGGCGTTCTGGATGATCTCGTCGACCTCGAACTGGTCGTCATTGCCGGGGCTCACGTAGCACTCGATGCCGGTGCCGGCGAGCTTCTCCTCGGCCATCCGCATCCAGCGCTCGACGGTGCCGAGCATCTCCTCGTGGAAAAACTTGTCCCGCAGCTTCTCGTCGGCCTCCAGCTCGGACATCTCGTCGGGTGTAGTGCGGAACGGGTAGTAGCCGCGCCGCCTCACGGAGTCCTCGAACTCCTTTACCTCGTCCTCGCTCGCGAAATCCCGGCGGTTCTCCAGCAGCGTGGCGTGCCAGTTGCCCTTGCCGGACTCGACTATCGGGACGAGGGCTTTTCCGGTCATGTCGCCGCCGAGGACGATGACCTTCGCCTCGTAGTGCTTGCCGGAGTTCAGGAACTTCTTCCAGCAGGTCTCCGAGCCGTGGATGTCCGTGGCGAAGAAGATTCTGGTGTCGGGCCCCCGGTTGAAGAGCCTGGATATCATGGTCCCCCCTCTACTTCCTCCGGCAGGTCGTACCAACGCTTCCTGTCCCCGATCTTCGCCCGCATCCTCCACGAGAAGGGCTTGGGCTCTTCTTCTATGCGCTCCCGCAACTTCTCGATACCGTTGCTAATGCGTCCCTTGCCCTCATCGTCGATGTCGTAGCTGTCGGCGTGACCTCCAAGGTCTTCCAGGTTGGCGGTGATCGTGCGCCACAGGCCCCAGTCGGACGCGCACAGCTTCGCCACGTGCGCGGCGTTTACCGAGTCGCCGTCCGATTCCTCGACGGGGTGGTTGTAGAGAAGAGCCAGAGAGTCCCTGACGTCCTTCTCGTTGAGCTCGATGATCTGGAGCTTCGTCAGGAGGAGCTCGGCGAGCGGGATGGTCATGGGTTCGAGGTCCAGGCGCTTGCCGATGGGGATCTCGTGGCACATCCTGAACGTCCCGACGAGGATATCGACCTGGCGGCCGTGGTCCTCGTCGAAGAAGAGCAGCCGCTCGGCGCCGTAGAGCGTGTTGAACCGCGTCTGGGGCGCGTAGCCTAGAGATTCGAAGAACTTCTGCGTCTCGGCGGAGCGCCCCTTCGGGACGATAAAGTCCATGTCGGCGTACTCGCGGCGGAACGCCGGTTGCAGGCCGTCTCTGGCGCGCACGTTCACGGCGACGCCGCCGAGGAGTCGCAGGGAGACGCCCTGCTCGTCAGAGATACCGGCCACCCGGCGGGCCTCCTCGACCACGTCGGGCCGTCGCCCGTTCGCCTCTACCCCGTCCTCCATCGGCCTCCTATACCTCTCCGGCTCTCTCGGCGGCCTCCACCCACGGCTCGACCACGTCCCGGTTATCCTCCAGCCAGGTCTTCGCCCCCTCGACCGGTTCTCCGGCCCTCTCTATCTCGTTCTGCAGCTCGTAGACCTGGGCCTCTGTAAGCTCCAGGCGATCCATCAGGGTGTAGGCCACGGGCTCTTCCGCCGCCAGGTCCCCCCGGACGAGCGTGGTGACGTCGGCGGGCTCGGTAAGGCTCCCGAGCGCTCCCTTCGGGTCTTCGAGGTAGTCGAAGTCATAGGCCTCGTTCATCCAGTGCGGGCTCCAGGCGATAAACGCGAACTCTTCCCTGCTCCGGTAGCGCCTCTCGACCTCGGCCAGCATGGCCTCGGTGTCGGCCTGGATGAGTTTCTGCTCCAGGCCGTAGGCGGGTATGGCATCCTCGGGGAGCTTCTCCATCATCTTGGCTTCGGATTCGATCCCGATGATGTGCTCGGCCCCGGTGCTGTTGAGCTGGTCCAGGCTGGAGACGTTCATGTAAGAAGGGGTCGCCACGCTGAACCTGGTCGTGCCCTTGTACCACGGGTCGAGCAGCTCCACGTCGCCCTCGACCTCGCCGAGGATCTCCCTATGGTTCGGCATCCAGGCGTCCTGGAACGCGTCCGCCTGGGAGCTGCCGACCATCTCGTAGACCGGGCCGACGTCTTTGGCCCGCTTGAGCTCCACGTTCTCGTAGCCGAGGTCCCCCTCAAGGAGCACCTTCGTTAGGTTCGAGACGGCGATGTTCTCGTCCCAGGTGAGGTAGCCGAGCGTGATCTGCCCCGGACCCCCCAATCCGCAGCCGGCCGGCAACACGCACAGAGCCCCCAAAGCAAACCCCACGAGCACGGCCCGAAGCCCCCGTCCACCACTCACGACGGTCCCACCCGTAAGGTACTCCGTCCCGCGGCCGATGCTCGACCCGGACGATCGGGGCCTGTCCCCGTACTGCTGTCTATGTAACGTCTCCCCGTTTGCCTACTCTGCCCAGGATTGCGCCTCCCACCAGCCACGTTCCTTGCGAGCCGGCCAAAAGAGATGCATGCAATCCGCCCGCCCTGTCATACCCACCCGGATGCGGACGGCAGCATGATACGTAATCCCCACGACCTATTCAACTGAACCTGCATAAAAAGTATTCCCACCCTCGCTGGCAACCCCAGCCCCTCCACGATAGACTACCCAAGCCTTGCGCCTGTAGCTCAGGGGATAGAGCATCGGTTTCCTAAACCGGGTGTCGGAGGTTCGAATCCTTCCAGGCGCATACCTATCCGCGGCCACAAGATCTTGTGGCGTCTTCCGAGGCTCCTGACATCGGAAACGAGCCTTAGTCACTCCATCAGGCCGGAGCCCCATGCGGGATCCTGCATCCGAGCTTCGGAGAATGAGCCTTCCACGCAATCGGGTGAATAGAGCGAGACGGCCCAGGCTACGTACAAACCTCGCCGCAATGTTCGGGCTTTTTGTCGGTAAGGTGGTGAACGTGGCAGTGATACGTCCGTGGCCACAGTGGCTCGGGGTGATCCGCCGGCTCGGACAACCGCGTCGAGCCACCAAGCTTCTCTACTGGGGCTTCTTCTTGCGGGGCCAGAGGGTGTAGCTGAACGACCAGAGGAAGTCGACGGCGAGCACGAGCGTCCATCCCCCCGCGATGCCCGTCAGCGCCCCGGTCCGGTCCGGATCACCCACTAGCGCGACGCCGCCTAACAGCAGGGCGCACCCGATCGCCCACGCGAGCAGGTGCCGCCCCCACTGGTGGCGCTCGCGACGGGCGTGCTCGGGCCCGGTCTTGGGCGTGCGCGGGGGGGGCGGGCCTCCGGCGAACCGGTAGGCGAAGCGTGCGTCGGCCCAACGCACCATCGCATGACCCCAAGCTACGGAGACCCCGAGGTAGATCGCGGCCAACCCGTGCGCGAGGTCGGCCTCGCCCCCCCCGTAGCGCAGGTCCTGCGCCGAAGCCACGAGCAAGACGAGGTCCACCAGCGGGACGCACACCAGCAGTGACGCGCCCAGACGCGGGCGGCGCAGCAGGTAACGGGCAACGAGGCCGGCGAGCAGCACCACCCAAAAACCCACCTCGCAAGCGATGATCAAGGCGTAGAGCAAGACGGGCCACCTTTAGTAGCACAATCGTGCGGTCAAAGCCATAATAGCACAAATGTGCTATAAAAGGCGGGTGCCAAAGGTTGTGGACATCGAGGCGCGTCGTGAGGGGTTGGCGGAGGCGCTGTGGCGGGTGATCCGGCGGGACGGGCTCGAGCGTGCTTCTGTGCGCAACGTCGCCCGCGAGGCGGGGATCTCGATGGGGGCGCTGCGGCACTACTTCGGCACCCAGGACGAGCTCTTGGCCTTCGCGATGCGGCTGGTCATCGAGCGGGCTCGCGGGCGGATAGAGGCGCTAGACCTCTCTTCTTGCGCTCCGCGCTGGGCAGCCGAGACGGTGCTGCGCGAGGTGCTGCCGCTGGACGCCGAGCGCAGAGCTGAGGCCGAGGTCTGGCTGGCATTGACCGGCAGGGCGCTGGTGGACCCGGTCCTGTGGGCCTTGCGCGACGAGTCCTACGACCTTTTGCGGGGTTTGTGCCGGCGGTTGGTGGACATGCTGGTCGAGTCGGGGGAGGCCGCGCCCGGGTTGGACGCCGACCTCGAGGCCGAGTTGCTCTACGCGGTGGTAGACGGGCTCGCGGTGCACGCCGTGGTGCGGCCGGAGCGGGCGACCGACGACCTGGTGGCGGCGGTGCTCGCGCGCCACCTCGACGGACTGTCCCGCCGCGCCTAGAGGAATCCGCGCAAGGAACGGTCCGATAGTCGGGATCGCGCTTCCCGCGCCGTCGATACGAGGCCTCCCGATTCCCTTCGACCCTGCACCAGACCGAGAGTACCGCTTCGACGAACCGTACGAAGGGAAGCCGGGGTCCAGGTGGAGATCCGTCTACAGCGTACCTCGGATTTCCGAGAACCCTACGCCCGAAGTTCGGGGAACACCCCTTCTAGGACGTACGGTGAATAACCGGGCGGCGTTCCTTAGGCCTTCCCTGTGTGATCTGAAACATGTTATCGGATATCCCGTATGGGGTACGCATACAATCATGCGGCAAAATCTGCTTGATAACAGGTACGAGTTGCTGGGCGACCTGGGCGGCGGAGGCATGGCCCGCGTCTCCCTGGCCCGCGACCGGGACCTCGGCCGGGACGTGGCGATAAAGATGCTGCGCGAGCAGTACGCCGAGGACGCGGAGTTCGTGGAACGCTTCCGGCGCGAGGCACAGAGCGCCGCGGCCCTCTCGCACCCCAACATCGTCCAGATCTACGACCGGGGCAGGACGGAGGACGGCCGCTACTACATCGCGATGGAGCACGTGCCGGACGGCACGCTCAAGGAGA
>CADCUT010000140.1 GCA_902805975.1 uncultured Rubrobacteraceae bacterium
CGCCGGTGGCCGTCAACAGCGAGCCGTACAACGGCTACCCGGCGACGGGTTACTGCGCCTGGAGCGGCGGCTTCGGCCCCTTCAACGACGAGCGGTGGCACCCCGCCCTCACCTGGGTCCCGGAGGCACTCTCGACCGGCCTCTTCGACCTGCGCACCCACTGCCGGGTCGTCCGCGTCCTCACCGACCGCGAGGGACGCGCGAGCGGGGTCGAGTACGTTGACGCGGGCGGCGAGTCGCGGGTTCAGGAGGCGCGCACCGTCATCCTGTGCGGGTACACCTTCGAGAACGTGCGGCTCCTCTTTCTCTCCGGGGACGACCGGCACCCTGATGGCCTCGGCAACAACACGGGCCAGGTCGGCAAGAACTTCATGACCAAGATGTGGGCCGACGTCCACGGCTTCTTCCCCGACACCGCCTTCAACGCCCACACCGGACCGGCGGCGCAGATGTGGGGCCTCGACGACTTCGAGGCCGAGGATTTCGACTCGGCCTCGCACGGCTTTATCGGGGGGGCGACGCCGAACGTCGAGAACCAGCGGCTGCCCATCCAGATCAGCCGCGAGGCCCTCCCGCCGGACGTTCGCCGCTGGGGAGCAGAGTACAAAGACCACGTCCTCCGTTGGCAGCACCAGGCCGCGGTCCGTCTCCAGCCGGACAATCTCTCCTACCACGCCAACTTTCTCGACCTCGACCCGCGCTACCGCGACAGGAGCGGGCTCGGGCTGCCCGTCGTGCGCGTCACCTACGACATGCAGGAGAACGAGCACCGCGCGGCCGAGTTCATGGAGAACAAGTCCGAGGAGATCCTGCGCGAGATGGGGGCGACGAAGGTGTGGCGCGGAAAGCGCTTCGGCGGCGTGCTCAGCAGCCACGACCAGGGCGGTTGCCGCATGGGCGAGGACCCCGTCGCGTCCGTCGTCGACCCGGACCTGCGCGTCCACGACACGCCCGGGCTCTACGTCTACGGCACGTCGGTCTTCCCGACCTGCCACGGCGTCAACCCGACGCTCACGATGTTCGCCCTGTGCTACCGGGCGGCCGAGCGCCTCGCCCGGCGCCTGAGCCGGGGAGAAGAGTAGGGAACCGAGAATCTACCGAGTAGGAGATGCGCATGAAGATCGAAGGAATCGAGACGGCCTACTACCGACTGCCGCTGGAGCCGATGGGGGACGCGGGCCACGGCGACATCGACACGGAGGAGCTGATCACGCTGACCCTCCACGCCGAGGGCCTCACCGGCAACGGCTACACGTACACCATCGGCCGCGGCGGACGCGCCGTAAAAGCCCTGATCGACCACGACCTAGCACCGCTTCTCACGGGCCTGGACGCCGACGACATCGAGGGGTTGTGGGACCTCATGTGGCGGCGGCTGCTGTACGTCGGGCGCGGGGGCCTGGCGTCCTTCGCCATCGCCGCCATCGACGTAGCCCTGTGGGACCTGCGGGGCGAGCGCGAGGGCCTGCCGCTCTACGCCCTGATCGGGGCCGAGCCCCGCGAGATACCGGCCTACGGCTCCGGCGTGGACCTGCCAAAGCCCCTCGAAGAACTGCTGGCGCAGGTGGAAGGTTTTATGGAGAGGGGCCTGCCCGGCGTGAAGGTGAAGATCGGGCGCCCGGATTTCGAGGAGGACGTGCGCAGGGTCGCGGCCGTCCGCGACCTCGTGGGCGACGGCGTCGACCTCATGCTAGACGCCAACATGGCCTGGAACGCCGAGGATGCCCTGGAGCACGGCCGGCGACTGGAGCCCTTCGCCCCGTACTGGTACGAGGAGCCGACGATCCCCGAGGACGTCCCCGCCCACGCCAGGATGGTCAGGGAACTCGACGTGCCCATAGCCGTCGGCGAGAGCCTCCACTCCCCCTACGAGTTCCAGCGCTACGCCGAAGAGGGGGCCGTCGAGGTCCTGCAGATCGACCCCATCACGAACGGCGGCATCACCGCCTCGTTGAAGGCGCTACGTATGGCCGATGAGGCCGGCCTCAAGACCAGCAGCCACTACACCGACGAGCTGAGCGCCCACCTCCTCTGCGCCTCGAACGAACCCGTCTACCTGGAGAAGCACGCCTTCGCCCTCGACCCCTACCTGCACGAGCCCCAGAGGGTCGAGAACGGCCGGGTCCGCCCAACGGAGACCCCCGGCACGGGGCTGCGCTTCGACGAGGCAGCCCTCGAACCCCACCGCGCCGGATAGCGCGACGCACGAGCGACCGGCGGAACGCCCTCGAAGGAGGAGAGATGCCGCGGCAGCGCCCAGGCGACCATAACTCGGAACAAAAACAGACGGAGGCATGTTTGACTTGTGTTTAATATTGTGGTCTAGTGTGAATAAGGGTGAAACGCACGTTACATACAATTACGGGGGCGGAAGGGGAGTTGGGATCTAGCAAAACTTGGATGCGTTGAGGGGACGCCTCGGGGGATCACAAGCGGCAGGCCTATGTTGGGGATCATCGGCGCCGATCATAAAAGTTGGGGAAAAGCGAGACGCGGAGGAGTCCCGTCGGCCGCTGTTCGGTTGGGGGTTTCTCAGGAAAGCGAAGCCTTGCGGGCGTACGTCGGCAGGGAAAGGAGGGTGATGGGCATGGATCACCGGAAGAATGTAGCGGGGGCAGAGCAGGAAGTTATGGGAATCCTCGACCGGAGGGACTTCCTGAAGCTGGCCGGGGCGGCCGGCCTTGGCGCGGCGGCGGGGGCTGGCCTGATGCAGTCCGGGGCCGGGGCCGCGGTCACGACCAACCTGGAGCCCACAGACTTCACGTTCAGGATACGGGAGCAGTTCAGGCCGTTCGACCTCCTGGCGAAAAACTTCGTCGAGCTCGACGACAGCTTCGACGGGAACCCGACCGGCACCCCCGCTGGGTATACGATCCTCCGCCCCGGTCCCCCGCCTCCCCCGGCGGGTGGAGACCCCGGAGAGAACGAGGACGACGGCTTTGTCCGGGTGGGAGACGGCAGGGCGCGTTTTGACGGTCAGAACGACTACTACACCATCCTCAAGTCCGACACCGGGCAGGAGGCGCCCTTCGCGACCGTGATCATAGACGTTGCGTCGCAACCCGACGGAACCGTCTACGCCGGACTCTACAGGGACGATCTCGAGTACGTCCACATCTACTACGACAAGGACAGACAGAGGGTTGGCATCGAGGCCCGCGTCAACGGGGTAGATTACCCAGCAGGTGAAACGGATCGTTTCGAGCAGAGGCTCTTCGAGGCGCCGTTCAGGTTCGCTTTCGTGGCCAACGAGAACAGGGTCATCGCGCTCGTAAGCAGCCCGAGCGACCTCGGCGGCTGGCGTCCGATCATCGAGCGGGACGTATTCTTCGAGACCCGTAATGCCGTTCCGGGCCCACTTGATCTGCGCGACCAGTCGCGGCTGGAGCCGTCGGAGACGGCGCTCCGGAACGGCTTCGGCGCGCGTTCCGAAAGGGGTAGCAATATCCTTATCGACCGCGTCCGGGCCGGGTACTTCGGCGAGGCCGGGGTGCGCGACCCGCACGTGGTGCAGTACGCCGACGGGGCCCCTTACATAAAGGACAACAAACTCTACTTCACCCAGACGAATGCGGGACTGGGCTTCTTCGAGAAGGCCCATTGGGGCGTGTGGACGCTGGACCTCGATGACTACACGAACATCGAGCAGGTCGGGAACATCTTCTGGCGCAACGCCGACGATCCGATCGTTCCCGCCAACAAGGTGCTCGGGCACCACGCCGGGCAGATCATCCGCGACGAGGAATTTGAGGATGGGACGGGTCGCTGGATCCTCGTCGCCAGCACCTGGGGCGACTTCGGCCCGCAGGGGGGCGATAACGGCCTCGGCGCAACGCGCGAGAATCCCAGACCCCCCGGTCCTTTCGGCTTCATAACGTATCCTGACGAGCAGGGCTACGAGCCGCCCGTCGACATCGTTTATGCAGAGGAGCTCGGGACTTCTGGTGGGCTGTCCCTCTCGACGAACATCCTCAGGGGCGTGCACGTCGTCGAGGGAAAGAAGCATCCGGTGAACAATGTCCCCTTCCCGACCGAGGGCAAGTGGGATCCGGGCCTTACGCGCATCAACGGCCGGTGGTACATGGCCTACGTCATCGCCCTCGACCTCTTCGCGAACTTCCAGCCGGCCCTCGCAAGGAGCCCGGAGAACGGCGACCACACGGAGACGGTTGAGTTCGTGGGTGCGGACTGGGAAAAGCGGGCCACGGAGGGCTCCATAATCCAGAAGCTCGGCGGCGAATGGCGTATGTTCGCCTCCTGCGGCGACGACGAGCTCCCAGAGTTCCAGGGCAGGTACCCGATCTACTTCCTCGAAGCGGCGAATCCTAATGCGCCCGCGGAACTTCCACCTGGGTCTCCGGACCGCCCCCGCGATACGACCGAACGCTTTGAGCCGCCTACAGAAGAAGAGAAGAGGCTACGCGCGCTAGCAGTCGACGGCGAGCTCGACGCGCCGCACCCGACGAACATCCCGCACCCGCAGATAGTGCCCATCTCCTACAGGTCCGGCGGGCGGACGCGCACGAAGTACATCTGGATCACGTTCAACGGAGATCAGTACTACATCGAACGCCTCGGCTACGGCACGCATGGCGACTTCTACGTCATGCAGGCCGAAGAGACCGTACGGGGTCGCGAGTTCCCGCGGCGGTAGCCCCAACAAGAGCCCTCTGTCGGCTCCTAAGGGCGGGGGCGGCGCGGCGTGTTGGACGTCGCGCCGCCCTTATCGCTTTCATGAAGCGTACCGGGACGCGCGGGGCGGCCGCGCGGTGGGCGCGTGAGTCTAAAAGTTGACCTGTGTTTGAAATTGTGTTCATATGCGAGCAGGGAAGAGGATCCGGCGGCCCATTCTGGGAGAGGGTTGGGCCACGAGAAGCCGGGCATCGGTTGGACCAGTGGAAGAGGAGGACGTGGCTCGAGGGTAGCGAGGCTCAGGCTCTGGGCCCCTACCGGCCGGTGGTCTGAACCAGCGGATATTTCGAACGAGGCAGTGGGAAGGGAGAGTTGAAGTGGTGCTGGCGCGTATTCGGGGTTTCTTGATGTTGGGGTTGTTGGGGATGGCGTTGGTCCTGGCGGCGTGCGCGCCACCGGGGTCGAACACCGGCGGCGGTTCCGGCGGCGGCGGGGGCGGCGAGGAGGCCCAGCAGAGGGTCGAGGATTCGGGCGGCGGGCAGGGGCCCGTCTGTGACGTCCAGCCGCCGAACATCGATGGGCTCGGGCAGGCTACGGTCGGGTTCTCCCAGTCCGAGGAGGAGACCAACCCGTTCAGGATCGCCGAGACGCAGTCCATACGCGATGAGGCCGAGAACGTTGGCGTGGAGGAGCTCATCGTCACCAACGCCGCGTCCCAGATCAGCAAGCAGAACTCCGACATCCAGGACATGCTCGCGCAGGGCGCGGAGGTCCTGATCGTAGCGCCGCTCAACGCCGACGGGCTGGAGCCGGCTTTCCAGGCCGCCGCCGACGAGAACGTGCCGGTCTTCCTTATAGACCGGGAGGTAACCGCCGAGCCGTGTGAGAGCTACATAACGTTCATGGGCTCCAACTTCGTCCGCCAGGGGCAGCAGGCCGCCGACCTTCTGGCCGAGGCCACCAACGAGGAGGCCCAGGTCGCCATCCTCGAAGGGACGCCCGGCGCGTCGGTGACCGCCGACCGCCAGAGCGGCTTTGTGGACCAGCTCGAGGCCGACTACCCGGACATGGAGGTCGTCGCCTCCCAGACCGCCAACTTCGTGCGGACCGAGGGGCAGACCGTCATGGAGCAGCTCCTCCAGTCCAACCCCGACCTCAACGCCGTCTACGCGCACAACGATGAGATGGCGCTCGGGGCCATCCAGGCGATAAGGGACGCCGGCATGACGCCGGGCGATGACGTCAAGATCGTCTCCATCGACGGTACCGAGGGCGCGGTCCAGGCGCTCGCCCAGGGCGAGATGAACGGCGTGGTCGAGTCCAACCCAAGGTTCGGACCGCTCGCCTTCCAGACCATCGATCAGTTCCTCAACGGGGAGCCAATCCCCCAGAACATCATCATCGAGGATCGCATCTACACTCCCCAGAACGCCGAAGAGAACCTGGACTCGGCCTACTAGGGGCAAGGTCTTGGAGAACGCAAATTCCGTATTGGAGGTGCGTCGGGGGACCAAACGGTTCCCCGGCGTCCTTGCCCTCGACGACGTCTCCTTCGGGCTCATGCCGGGCGAGGTGCGCGCCCTCGTGGGGGAGAACGGCGCGGGCAAGTCTACCCTGATCAAGGTGCTCACGGGCGTCTACCAGCCGGACGAGGGCGAGGTGCTCTTCGCGGGCGAGGAGGTCAGCTTCTCGAGTCCCGGCGAGTCACAGGCGGCGGGGATCAGCACTATCTACCAGGAGGTCAACCTCATACCCCTCCTGAGCGTGGCCCAGAACATATTCCTGGGACGCGAGCCGCGCACCAGTCTTGGCCTGATCGATCTCCCCCGCATGAACCGCGAGGCCGGCGAGGTGCTCGAACGCTACGGTATCGAGGCCGACCCGAAGGCCCCGCTTACGTCCTTAGCTCTAGGCTTGCAGCAGATGGTTGCGATAACCCGGGCGGTCTCTATCGACGCCCGCGTGGTCATCATGGACGAGCCGACATCCTCGCTCGAGGCGAAGGAGGTCCAGACGCTCTTCGGGGTGATCCGGCAACTCAGGGCGGACGACATCGGCGTGATCTACGTGAGCCACAGGATGGACGAGCTCTACGAGATCTGCGACAGCGTGACGGTCTTGCGCGACGGAAAGCTCGTCCATTCCGGTCCCCTCTCCAACCTCACAAAGCTGGAACTCGTCTCCATGATGCTCGGGCGGGAGCTCGACGAAGTCCAGGAGAAGGGCGCGACCAGCTTCAGCGAGGAGGACCATACGACCGCCGACGAGCCCGTGCTCGAGGCCCGAAACCTTACCCAAATTCCTATGCTCCACGGTGTCTCGCTCGACCTGAGGCCGGGGGAGATCCTCGGCCTCGCCGGGCTCCTCGGGGCTGGCCGCACGGAGACGGCCAAGGCCATCTTCGGGGCCGGCGAGCTCGACGCGGGGAGCGTGAAGGTGGACGGTAAGGAGGTAAAGACCGGCTCCCCGGCCGCCGCCATCAGGGCCGGCATCGCCTTTTTGCCAGAAGACCGGAAATCCGAGGGGATAATCCCCGACCTCTCCGTGCGGGAGAACATCGTCGCGGCAGCCCTGCCCCGCCTCTCGCGCGCCGGCCTCGTCTCGGAGAAGGCCCAGGACGAGGTCGTCCAGAGGTTCATGCAGAGCCTCGGGATCAAGGCTTCCGGCCCGGATCAGCCGGTGCGCGAGCTCTCGGGAGGGAACCAGCAGAAGGTCATGCTCGCCCGGTGGCTGTGCCTGGACCCGAAGATACTCATCCTGGACGAACCAACCCGCGGCATAGACGTGGGCGCGAAGGCGGAGATCCAGAAGCTCGTGGACGACCTGGCGCGCGACGGCCTCGGGGTCGTCTTTATCTCCTCCGAACTGGAGGAGGTCGTCGAGGGCAGCGACCGGGCCGTGGCCCTGAGAGAGGGCGCCGTCGTCGGCGTGCTCTCGGGCGACGAGGTCAGCGAGCGGAACCTGATGGGCATGCTCGCCGAGGGCGGCGCCGAGGGCGGCGCGGAGGGCGCGGCCACAGATGGCAAGCCCGAGAACGGCGAACCCGAGGATGGGGGGACGCCGTGAGCGGCGGGACCGCCGCCGGCGGGCGTTCGTTCGACCGGGCGGCGGTGGGGCCCTGGTTGCGCGACCGCGGGGTGTACGTCGCGTTCGCGCTGCTCCTGATCTTCAACCTCATCTTCACCGAGAACTTCGCCTCGTTCGGGACGTTCTCCAACCTGCTCGTGCAGGTCTCGCCGGTCTTGCTCGTCTCCCTAGGTCTGGCGCTCGTGATCGGAACGGAGGGCATAGACCTCTCGGTCGGCGCCATCATGGCGCTGGCCTCAGCGGCGCTGCCGCTCTACTTGGGATACGGTTGGCCCGTGGCCATCGGGCTGTCGCTGTTCGTCGGGATAGCGGCGGGGCTCGTCAACGGGAGCCTCGTCGCCTTCGCCGGGGTGCAGCCCATCGTCGCCACGCTGGCGTTGCTCGTGGCCGGGCGGGGGCTGGCCCAGATCTTCACGAACGGCCAGCTCTTGATCGTCACCGATCCGGTCGTGCTGGCGCTCGGGCAGGCGAGGCCCTTCGGGATACCGGCGCCGGTGATCGTGGCGGCGGTGGCGGTAGCGGTGGTGGCGTTCTTGATCCGGCGCACCACCTTCGGCCGCTACGTGGTCGCGATAGGCGGGAACCGCTCGGCGAGCTACCTCTCGGGCCACCCCGTCCGCCGGACGCTGCTCGCCGTCTACGCGATAAGCG
>CADCUT010000141.1 GCA_902805975.1 uncultured Rubrobacteraceae bacterium
CCGCCGAATGGGTCAGTCCGGGGAACTCGGAAAGCAGGATCGGCCGGACCGCCTCCTCGTAGAAGAGGCCGCCCAGATCCAGCCCGCCGACAAAGCCCCGCATGCCCGCCTCCGTTCCCGAAGCTTGAGGTCGCATTGTCCCCCATTCGGGGCCTCAAGTCGTGATGCGCTCCCCATCGGGCTTGCCTTCGAACACAGTTGCTTTTTTATTGGGACGGTTCGCGAACCGCCCCTACGTTCGGGGTTCCCGGTTCTGGCCGGCAAGGGCGAACCGCGCCAGGATCGGGTGGTGGTCGCTCGGGTACGGGGGATGGTCGGCCCCGTCGCGCAGGATCTCGTGGGAGACGATGCGGAGACGGCTGAGAGGGTCTTTCAGGAAGACCCAGTCGATGCGCCGCGGACCGCGCTCCGGGTGGGGGTCGCGGTACCTGTTCCCCTCGAAGGCGTGGAAGGTGCCTATACTTTCTTCGTCGCTGTTGCCGGCGGCGAGGAAGGTGTCGACGAAGCCCGCCTCCGTGAAGTTCTCGTAGGTGGGTGTGCCGGGGCGGCAGTTAAAGTCCCCGGTCAGGATGGCCGGGGTCTCCGGGCCATGGTGTCGCAGCAGCTTCTCGGTCTTCTCGATGATGAGCCTGCTTCCGTTGCGACGGGCCGGGGCGCTCCTGTGGTCGAGGTGGGTGTTGAGGTGCAGGAAATCTGTCCCCGGGGTGCGGAAGAACGCCCAGTTAGCTGAGCGGGCGACCCTGGTGTCCCAGCTTCGGGAGTGTCTCTCGGGAGTCTTGCTCAGCCAGAAGCCGCCTGACTCCAGGAGATGCAGGCGGGCCGGGTCGTAGAGGATGGCGTTGAAGTCGTACGGGGGAGCGTTGCCGTAGCGGGGTCCCCTGACGCGCTCGTAGCCGGACAGGTGCTTGCGGTAGGTGAGGAGGTTGCCGCGCTGGCACTCCTGGAGGCCGACGACGTGCGGCCCGCGGCGTTCTATGGCCGCGACGTTCTCCGGCGCCCGGCTCTGCCAGCGGGCCTCCCGGTTGCCGAGGTCGCGGAAAGAGCCCCGCACGTTGAAGCTCATCACCTTGAGCGTGTCCAGCCCGGGGCTCCCTTCGAATCCTTGGCGCGACCGTCCGTACTATACTGCGGGCATGATCCGGGAGAGGGAAGACAGGTTCGCGGAGCGGCTCCACGCCGCCCTCGACGGGGGGCTTCAAGGCTACCTGCGCACGGATGAAGCCTCGCGCGCCCTCTGGTCTACGGACGCCTCGATCTACCTTAGAAAACCCGTCGGCGTCGTCGTGGCCCGCTCGGAGGACGACGTGAGGCTGGCGCTCCGCACGGCCCGCGAGCTCGGCCTCTCCATCACCCCCCGCGGCACCGGTACGAGCCTCGCCGGCCAGGCGACGGCCCCCGGCCTCGCCCTCGACGTCTCCGAGATGAACCGTGTGATAGAGGTTGACGTTGAAGGAAGGCGCTGCGTGGTCGAGCCCGGGGTCGTGCAGGGCGAGTTGAACGCGCTCGTCGAGCCGCGCGGCCTGGTCTTCGGGGCTGACACTTCGACGTCTGACGTCGCGACGTTGGGCGGGATGGTCGGGAACAACTCGGCGGGGATGCGGAGCCTCGTCTTCGGGACCACGGCGGACCAGATCCTCTCCCTGCGGTGCGTGCTGCCCGGAGGGGAGACGGTGGACCTGCGTCCCATGCCGCGGCGGGAGGCTGAGGAGCGGGCGCGCAAAGACGACGCGGAGGGGCGTCTGCTGCGCGGGGCGATGGAGATAGGGAAGAGGTATGAGGGGGAGATCCGGCGCAGGTTTCCCGATATGATCCGGCGCGTCTCCGGCTACGGCCTCGACGCCCTCGTCGACCCCGATACCCTCGACCTTACCGGCCTCGTCTGCGGCTCTGAGGGCACGCTCGCCGTCGTGACCCGCGCGGAGTTCCGGCTGCACCCGCTCCCCGAGGCCCGGGCGCTTGCCTCCTTCGAGTTCGACACTCTAGCCGCCGCCGCCCGCGCGACGGTGAAATTCCTGGAGATGGGACCGTCCGCGGTGGAGCTTCTGGACGACGTCGCCATAGGCCGCGCCCGGCAGACCCCGGCCTACAAGGACTCGACGGCCTTTTTGCAGGGCGGCCCCGACGCGGAGCCGCCGAAGGCGATCCTGCTCGTCGAGTGGAGCGGTACGGGGGAGGAGCTGGACGAGAGGTTCGCCGGCATAGAAGAGGTGGCCCGGGAGGTCGGGGCCCGGTCCGTGGCGCCGCTGCGCACGAAGGCCGAGATGTACCAGACGGTCAGGCTCCGCAAGTCCACCCTGCCCCTCCTGCTCGGAACAGCCGAGAAGGAGAAGCCCGTCGCGTTCGTCGAGGACGCGGCGGTGCCGCCCGGGAGGCTCGAAGAGTTCGTTGTCAGGTTCGAGGAGATAGTGGAAGACGCCGGCACCTGGGCCTGTTTCTACGGCCACGCGAGCGTCGGGTGCCTGCACGTCCGGCCCGCGCTCGACACGAGCGACCCTGAGGGCGTCGCCAGGATGCGGCGCATCGGCGAGGAGGTCGCCGATCTCGTCGTGGAGTGCGGGGGGTCTATCTCGGGCGAGCACGGCGACGGCCTCAGCCGCTCGGAGTTTCTGGGCAAGATGTACGGGTCACAGATCCTGCGCGCCTTCTCCGAGGTGAAAGGGCTCTTCGATCCTGAAGGAACGATGAACCCCGGCGTTATCGTGGACCCACCAAAGATGGACGGCCAACTCCGCATCGGGCCCGGCCGCAGGCGCCTGCCGGTGGCGACGGGCCTGGACTTCTCCGAGCAGGGCGGGTTCGCGAAAGCCGTCGAGCTCTGCAACGGGAGCGGCTTCTGCCGCAAAAAGACCGGCGGCACGATGTGCCCGTCTTACATGGTCACGCTGGACGAGCAGGACACGACCCGCGCCCGGGCGAACATGCTTCGATCGGTGCTCGAAGGCACGCTCCCGCCCGAGGAACTGACCGGGGAGCGGATGCGGGAGGTGATGGACCTCTGCGTCGGGTGCAAGGCGTGCAAGACGGAGTGCCCGTCGCAGGTGGACGTCGCCAGCATGAAGACCGAGGTCCTCTACCAGTCCGGCGAGAAGCACGGCTTCTCCCTCCGCCAGAGGACCGCCGGTCACATCAGGAAAGGGCTCGCCCTCGCCTCCCGCGCACCCGGCCTCTTCAACTACGCGGGCAAGACCCGGCTCGCCAGGCGTGCGGCGGCTTTAGCCGGCATAGACCCGCGCCGGACGCTGCCCGGGGTGACGCACAAGACGTTCTCCAGGCGGTTCCCGGGGCTGCCGCAGGGGGATGGTCCGGTCGAGATCGCGCTCTTCAACGACACCTGGAACGAGTACCAGCGGCCGGAGGTCGGTTCCGGCGCCACCCGCGTCTTCGCCGCCGCCGGGGCGAAGGTATTGCTGCCGGAAGTCGTCTGCTGCGGCAGGCCGATGCTCTCTGAGGGCCTCGTCGAACAGGCGCGAAAGAACGCCCGCCGCAACCTCGACATCCTGACGCCCCTCGTCGAGCGGGGCGTCCCGCTCGTAGGCCTGGAGCCGAGCTGCATCCTCACGATGCGCGACGACTACAAGAAGCTTTTGCCGGACGACCCGCGCGTGGAGAATCTCGCGCGGGCAACCCGCCTCTTCGAGGAGGCGGTGCTGGAGCTTGGGGAAGGCCTCCCGCTCACGGAAGGGGCTTCCGTTCTTCTGCACGGACATTGCCACCAGAAGGCGCTCGTCGGGACGGGGCCGACGGAGAGGGCGCTCGCGCTAGCGCCGGGGACGGAGGTCGAGGTGGTGGACTCGGGGTGTTGCGGGATGGCGGGGCTCTTCGGCTACGAGAGGGGCCACTACGACGTCTCGATGAAGATGGGGGATCGGCGGCTCTTCCCGGCGGTCAGGGAGGCGGAGGGCCGCGTGGTCGTGGCGCCTGGGACGAGTTGCAGGGAGCAGATCCTGGACGGCACGGGCCGCCGCGCCCTCCACCCGGCCGAGTACCTGGCGAGCCGCCTCGAAAACCAGCGTGCCTGAGCGCCCGACGGACGAGGCGCTGTGGTTCGCGTTCCAGGGGGACCGCCTCCTCGTGCTCGAAGGTGACGAGCCGCGCGTGCCACGGGCTTCCACCGTCGCGGAGATCGGGGTAGAGGCTCTCTTTCGCCAGCCAGTGGGTTCCCTGAACGGCAGCCCGTGCTGGGCCGCGGAGGTGCCGGAGTGGGTCGGGGTCCCGCCCGGCGCGGCGTTCGTGGACCTGCGGGCCATCTTCGCGGCCGTCGACGAGGAGTTTTTCGCGGTGGCCGGAAGGGCCAAGCAGGTCGTGAATTGGCACGCCACGCACCGCTTCTGCGGCAAGTGCGGGGGGGTGACCGAGCCCGCCTCGGGGGAGTTGGCCATGCGGTGTACGCGGTGCGGGATGATGCATTATCCGCGGGTCAGCCCGGCCGTGATCGTGCGCGTGCGGCGCGAAGACGAGATCCTGCTCGCGCGCTCGCCCGGCTTCCCGAAGGGGATGCGAAGCGTGCTCGCCGGTTTCGTCGAGCCGGGCGAGTCGATAGAAGAGACGATCCACCGCGAGGTGCGCGAGGAGGTCGGGATCGAGGTGGAGAACCTCGGTTACTTCGGCAGCCAGCCGTGGCCCTTCCCGAACTCGCTCATGATCGGCTTCACCGCGGACTACGCGGGCGGGGAGATCAGGCCAGAGCCGGGGGAGATCGAAGACGCCGGCTGGTACCGCGCGGACGACCTCCCCCAGCTGCCCCCGAAGGTCAGCATCGCCCGGCGCATGATCGACGCCTTCACCGCCGAGGCCAGGATGCGCCGTCCCCGCTGACGTGGTGCCGCACTGACCTCTGCGTGGGATAATCCCGCAGAATATGGAACCCAGGTACAACATCTCCAGCGGGACGGAATGGGAGCGAATCGTCGGGTACTCGCGGGCGGTACGGCGGGGCCCGTTCGTCTACGTCTCGGGGACGACGGCCACCGACGGCAGCGGCGGTTTCGTCGGGGTGGGGGACGCGCGGGCGCAGACCGTGCAGGCGTTGAGCAACCTGAAGGTCGCGCTGGAGGCGGCGGGGGCGGGGCTCGTAGACGTGGTGCGGACCAGGATCTTCGTCGTAAACATCGACGAGTGGCCGGCCATCGGGCGGGCCCACGCTGAGTTCTTCGGTTTCATACGGCCCGCCACCAGCATGGTCGAGGTCAGCCGACTCATAGCGCCCGAGATCCTCGTAGAGATAGAGGCCGAGGCCCTTATCGGGGCGGATCTCCTGGGGTGACGCACGGCGCCAAAGATGTGGCGGCGGCCCCCGACCGTCCCCGCAGACCTGCCATCCCTGAATAGAACAAGCGACCCACCTCGCCGGTCAGATCCGAATCAGCGACCACGAGTCTTCCCAAACGCCTAGAACCTAAACCCTAGAACCTAAACCCTGAAACCTAGAACCTGAAGCCTCTTTCACCCTATATCCGAGGCGCGGCCGGCGGCGTTCTCGAGGGCTTCGAGGGCCGAGGCCTGGTCCATGCCGGTGCTGCGGAGGAGGTCCATCGCTGCGGCGCGGACCTGGCCCACGAGGACGCTGATCCCGAGCTCGTGGCGCTCCTCGAGCACCTCGGTAGCCTTCCTGGCGGCGTCGAGCGCGTGGCGGCGGGCGACCTCGGCGCCGTCGGACTCTTCGAGAAAGGTGTTGAGCGCCTTGACCGCCTGGGAGAGGTCCAGCACGGCCTCGGGCAGCCTGCCCGGGATGGTATCGCCGCGCCTGGTGGCGTTGGCCGCCCCGCGGGCGAGAACCCGCGTGTTTATGACGGCGAGCTCTATACGGCCGCCGGCGCCGGCGTAGAGGTTCAGGTGCCGGAGCGAGCGTCGGCGGGTGGGGGAGAGCCGGGCCGTCTCGTGGCCGGCCTCCAGGGTCTCGATGAGCTTCCTGACCCTCTCATCCATCTCGCGGGCCCGCAGGAGGGCCCCCTGGCCACGTTCGGGGTCCCCGGTCTTCAGGACGGCGGCGATCTCCACGAGCAGGGCCGAGAGCTCGTCGAGGACCGGGCCGACGGCCCGACCGACCAGGCGCTCCGGGTTGACCGGGAGGAGCAGGCTCACGAGCAGCGCTATCCCCCCGCCGGCCAGCGCGTCCAGGAAGCGGTCGGGGGAGAAGACGGCGTTCGGGGGCTGTAAGACGACTACCAGGATCGCCGAGACGGCGGCCTGGTTCACCAGGATCGTACCCCCTCCGAAAAAGACCGCCGTCGCCATCGCCAGCAGCACGACCGCCGCGATCTGCACCGTGCCCGTACCTATGACCAGTACCAGAAAGTCGGCGACCATGAGCCCCACCGCCACCCCGAACACGAGCTCGACCGCCCGCCGGGGCCTGCTGCCGAGCGTGACGCTGAGCGAGATGACGGCCGCTATGGGCGCGAAGAAGGGCCTCTCGTGCCCGAGCACCACGTTCGCCACGAGGAACGCCAGGCTCGCGGCCACCGCTGACTGCGAGATCGCCCACACGCTCGTCCGCAGCCGCGCCACCCCGTCCCCGAAAAGCGACCGTACCCTGGTAAACAAACGGGCTCCTTCCCCAGGGCCGGCGGCCCGCCGCCCCAGGACCCAATGTTACCGGTTCGAGGGCGAAACCTCGGGGCATGCGTCCCCGGCGGTGAGATCTAGCCCCCGTTCCTACGACACCCGCTCCGCCTCGATAGCGTCGAGCGTGCGGAGCCACACCTCCGCGGGCTGGCCGCCGGAGACGGCGTAGCGTCCGTCCACGACGTAGAAGGGGACGCCGCTGATGCCGATCTCCTCCGCCTCGCGCTGGCTCTCGCGGACGTCTTGCGTGCCGGCGTCGCCGGCGAGGAGCGTGCGGATTTCTTCCGCGTCGAGTCCGATGCCGGCGGCCATCGTAGCGAGGTCGCGGGCGTCGTTCAGGTCGCGACCCTCGGCGAAGTAGCCGCGGAAGAGGGCGTCGGCCATCTGCCACTCCCTGCCGCGTGCGCGGGAGTGCAGGATCAGGCGATGCGCGTCCACGGTGTTGGGGGCGCTTGCGACCCCGTCAAAGTCGAAGAGGGCGCCGTCGGGCCTACCGGCCGCCGCCACGTGGGCGAAGGCCCGCGCCATATTCGCCTCACCCCCGAACTTCTCCAGCGCGAACGAACGCCACGGCACGCCCCCGGTGGGCATCTCAGGCCTGAGCTGGAACGGCCGCCAGCGCCTCTCCACGTCGAGGTCGGGACGCTCCCCAAGGGCCTTCTCGAGCCTCTTCTCCCCGACGTAATATCCATCTACGCAAGGTTCCCACGCTGCGGCTGACCGCGCGGGCAGGGCGGGAGACGACCGTCGAGATGAAGGTGACCCCTTGAGCTCGCCGCCCCGCCGATACGTCGCGGACAAGGTAGAGAGGATGCGACGAGAGCCGCGAGGTTGACCGACAATGCGCCGGGGATGCGCTCTGATTGTCAGGAGACGGCGGAACGATACGCGGGAAGTTCGGACATACGCCCCAAGCCGCGATACGCCCGGAGAAGGGTCGTACGACGGAGTGGGATATCCTAGCGACGCGTTCCCTGGTACGGAGAGCAGGGAGCTTCGACGGTAGGCTCGCGGGTCCGCCTAGGACATCCTCAGGATGAGGGGGCCCCACGCGAACGGAACGGGCGACGTCTGCATCATCGGCGTCTTCGACACCGGCATCACCGAGCTTCTCCCGCGGTTGTGGGACCTGGCGAAGGCCGACGCCCGCCACTAGGATACGAGCCTCTACGGGATGTTGCCGGGCCTGCGAGGGGAGTTGTGAGCGCGGGGTGCTCTCACCTAGCAACGATACGAACCGACGATGCCACGAGGCTGCGCTACGCCGCCACTGTGGGGGAGGAGTCGGAGATCGAAGTGCAGACAAGGTAAGGAAGCCAGCACCTGGGCTTCTCTCTGGCGTGCCGCTGCCCTGCTTCATCAGCAGCGGGTTCTAAGGAGTTCACCGCGCCTCTTAGGGGCAGGATCAGGAAGCGAGAATCCTCGGTGACACCGAGGCGCCATCTCGCGTTCGCAAGTCCTCTACTTGGGATGCGACGCCGCCGAGACGATCTCGCCCCCCTGGACGACGAGGCTAATACGCTCGGCGTCGAGCAGGATGGCCGGGTCGGACAGCGGGTCCCCGTCGAGGACGAGGAGGTCGGCGACGGCTCCGGGCTCGACGCGGCCCACGTCCCCCAAGCCCAGGGCGTCGGCCGCGCCGGAGGTCGCGGCCAC
>CADCUT010000142.1 GCA_902805975.1 uncultured Rubrobacteraceae bacterium
GGATGCCGAGCCTGCTCATGGGCGAGACCGTCAGGGACGTGGCCCGCGGCATAGACAACGCCAGCTACCGCTACCCGCTCGGGGTGGTGGCGGCCATCACGCCGTTCAACTTCCCCTGCATGGTGCCACTCTGGACGCTGCCCGTCGCCATCGCCGCCGGCAACGCCTACATCCTCAAACCCTCAGAGAGGACGCCCCTCTCGGCTATAAAGCTCGGCGAGCTGCTCGCCGAGGCCGGCCTCCCCGAGGGCGTCTTCAACATCGTCCACGGCGCGCGCGACGCGGTGGACGGCATACTCGAGCATCCGGGCATAGAGGCCGTCTCGTTCGTCGGAAGCCAGCCCGTCGCGGAGCACGTCTACCGTCACGGGGCGGCGCACGGCAAGAGGGTGCAGGCGTTGGCCGGGGCGAAGAACTCCATGATCGTGATGCCCGATGCCGTGCTGGAGCAGGCCGTGCCGAACATCGTCTCATCGGCCTACGGCAACGCCGGGGAGCGGTGCCTGGCCGGGAGCGTGCTCGTCACCGTCGGGGACGTGGCCGACGAGGTGGTGGGGAAGATCCGGGACGCCGCGAGCGCGATGAAGGTCGGCCCCGGCTACGAGGAGGGCTCCGAGCTCACCCCCGTCATCCGCGACTCCCACCGCGAGAAGGTCCGCTCCTACGTGGATCTCGGGGAAGAGGAGGGGGCCGAGGTCGTTCTCGACGGCCGCGAGCCGCCGCTTTCGGAGGGCTTCTTCTTCGGCCCCACCATCCTCGATAACGTAACCGGCGACATGAGGGTCGCCCGCGAGGAGATCTTCGGCCCCGTCCTCTCGGTGGTGAGGGTGGACAGCCTGGACGAGGCCATCGAGTTCACCAACGGATCATCCTTCGGCAACGCCTGCTCGATCTACACCGAGAACGGCGCGGCGGTGCGCTACTGGCGCGAGAACGTCCAGGCCGGGATGCTCGGGGTGAACATCGGCGTCGCCGCCCCGATGGCGTTCTTCCCGTTCAACGGGGTGAAAAACTCGTTCTACGGGGACCTGCACGCCACCGGCAAGGACGGGGTGCGGTTCTTTACCGAGAACAAGGTCGAGATCACCCGCTACCTCTCAGAGCCAGGAATTACCGAAGCCGTCAGGCGCCCCACGGAGTCCGGCGCCTAGCCAGAAAACGCCACACCTGGTCCTTGCGCCGCGGGGCCGCTCTCTCGGGCGGCCCCGCGGCGCGCCGTAACGTCAACGAAATCCGGAACAACAGTTCTCAAAAAACTTTCTCCCAACCAGTGCTTTTCATCCTCGTGGCGGTTACAATGTGCGGCGACGCAAGGAGAACTCTGGAGGGGGGACATATGCGTCGCTGGTTGTTCGTTGTCTGTGCTGTTTTTGCGGCCGCATTGGTCGTGTCCTTTTCCAACCTTGCCGCCCAGGCCCAGTCCACGGACCAGTACGGGTCCTCGGACGCCACGGAGGCAACACAAGATTCGTCGGAGACCCCGGCCCCGGAGGAGAGTCCCTCCGGGGCTTCGTCGTCCTCTGGGGAGATCGTCTCCCAGGGCTCCGTCGTCGACGTGAACTCCCCGGAGGTCACCGCGGCGCGGGAGGATCTGGCCGAAGAGGAGCGGCTCCCCGACTACTCCCAGGTCGTGGACAACACGACGAAGGGGGCCTTCCAGGCGTCTGGCTGGAAGGTCGAGCGAGGCCCGTACAGCCACGGGGGCAGCTTCGCCGCCGCCGAAGGGGCGAAGGCGCCGGCGCGGTACGAGATCAAGATCCCCACCAGCAACGACTACTCCGTCTACGTCTGGTGGCCCCAGGTGCCGGACGGTGGCACGGCCCGGTACGGCGTGCAGACGACCTCCGGGATGCAGTGGAGCAAGGTCGAGCAGAAGCCCGACAGCAGCGGGCTGTGGATCAAGCTCGGCACCTACGCCATGCAGGAGGGGCAGCGCACCATAGAGCTCGCCGCGAAGCCCGTGGACGGCGGACGGGTCTTCGCCGACGCCGTGGCCGTGGTCCGGGGCTCGTCCGCGCCGCCCGAGGAGCAGCAGACGTTTACTGCCTCCGGAGAGCGGTCCGCCACCGACGGCAGGAGGCTCGCGCGGTTCAGCGGCCGGGACATCGTGCGCCAGGCTCGCAGGCACGAAGGGGACAAGTACGCCTACGGCACCTGCACCAAGAGGGCCAAGAGCTGCACCTGCCTGACCAAGGTGTCGGTGAACCCGTTCGGGCACACCCTGGGGATGACCGAGAACGGGCAGTGGAAGTACGACCGTTCCAGGAGGATCCCCAAGTCCCGCCTGAAGCCCGGCGACGAGGTCTTCTTCAAGGAGAACGGCCAGAGCGGTCCCATCACCCACGTCGGCATCTACTCCGGTAACAAAAACATCTGGCACGCCTCCGCGTTCACCGGCGACGTCACCCAGACCAAGATGAGGTACATCGACGGCTACTTCGGCGCGAAGCGGTTCAAGTCGCGCTAGGGGGAGATCCCTGGCGGAAGTCTCCCTAGCGGAGGCAGAGAGGGGGGAGGCCCGTGCGGGCCTCCCCCCTCTCTGCTGTGGGCCGGCCCCGGGAGACGACCTTCTCCCGAGTTCGGCTTACCCCAAGGTCGAATCGCATCGGCAAACAGGAAGAGCCGTCCACCGGCGTCAATCGTCCGGGAGACGCAAGATCTTCTGTTTGATGGCCAGAACGGCCAGGTGCGTCCGGTTCTCCGCACCGAGGGCGCGGCGCATCTCCCCCAGGCGGTGTTTCACCGTCCTCTCCGCCAGGTAGACGGCTTCCCCTATCTCCTTGTCGCCTCTGCCCTCGGCCACCATGCGCAGGATCTCCCGGTCCCTGTCGGTAAACGAGTCCCAGGGCTTCGGGTCGTTGCGCCTGAGGTTGGGCCTGGGGGAGACGTAGGAGCCACCCCGGGCCACGAGCCTCACGGCCCTCACGAACTCTTCGGCGGGGTCGTCCTTTACGATGTACCCGGAGACCCCTTCCGCCATGGCGCCTAGGACGTCGGAGCGCTCGTCGGACATCGTGAGCACGAGCACCTTCACCCCCGGCTGCTCCGCGCGTATCCTCGCCGTCGCTTCGAGGCCGCCCATCACCGGCATGTGGAGGTCCATAACCACTACGTCGGGGAGGAGCTTTTTCGTCAGTTCGACCGCCTCCGCCCCGTCGGCGGCCTGCGCGACGACCTCGATGTTCTCCTCCAACGCCAGGTTCGCGGCTATGGCCCTGCGCGGTATCTCGTGGTCGTCGCACAGGAGGACTCGAATGGGACTCTCCCCCGGCTCCATCAGCCCACCCCTCTCGTCTGCGTTTATCGCCCGATCTCCTCTTCGCGAGAGGGGTAAAGGACCTCCACGACTATCCTCGTTCCCCCCTCCCCAGGGCTCACCGCCCGCAGGCTGCCCCCGAGTTGTTCGGCGCGGGAGGTCATGCTCCGTATGCCGAAGCCTCCGTCGCGGCCCTCCGGTGGCCCGGGAAGCCCTTTTCTTCGGGTGCCGCCGCCCAGGCCTACCCCGTCGTCGGTCACCTCCAAAACCACGCGGTCCTCCGGACGGTAGTTCAGCTTGATGGTCGCGCAGGACGCCCCTGAGTGCTTGCGGACGTTTTGAAGGGCCTCCTGAGAGATGCGCAGCAGGGCGTGGTCGGTCTCGGGCGCCAGGGGCCTCACGTCGCCCTCGATGCCGCACTCCGTCCCGATGCCGGATCCGGCCATAACGCGGCGCGCGGTGTCGAAGAGCGCCTCCGGCAGGGTGACCCCGTCGAGCTCTCCCGGGCGGGTCGCGTCTATTAGACGGCGGGCCTCGGAGATGGCCTGGTTTGTCGCTTCGCGGGCCCGCCCACGGGCCAGGATGGCGGCATCGCCGATGCCCATCCTCTCCGCCTTCTCGGCGACCCCAAGCTCGGCCGTGGCCCCCGCGAGGCACTGGATTAGCGAGTCGTGGATCTCTCGGGAGACGCGTTCGCGCTCTTGCAGCATCCCCGCGCGCCTGTCGCTCTGCTCCTTCTCCCGCGCCAACTCCTGGTTCTCGAGCGCCATCGAGGCCGCGGCGGCGGTCGAGAGCAGGCGCCGTCTCGCCCGCAGGGCGGCCCTCAGGCGTGCGGCCCGCCCGCCGTTCCCGAAGGCCACTAGAAGTACCCCCGAGGACTCTCCTCCCGAGGAGAGCAGGGGTGCCACGAAAGCGGACTTCACGCCCTGGGCTCTCCACTCTTCGCGCGCGCTCCCCGCGAGCCCCCGCCCGCGCGGGAACCTTCCGTAAGTCAGGATGCTCGCGACGTCCCCTTCGGCATCCCGCAGGAGACGCTCCGGGGCGAACGGTCTTCTCCGGTCAGACCGCCACGTGCCGTCGGCCCCGGCGAGACGTCCCGAACCGTCGAAGTTCGGCGCGCGCCTCCACACGCCGATTCCTACGAGGTCCTCCCCGCTAAGCACCCCGGCTATGGCAGCGGCCACGGCGTCGGCGTCCTCCGCGCGGGGCATCTCGCGCATCGCCCTGTAGGATGCTTTCTCCCCCGCGACGGCCTGCTCTGCAGCGCGGCCGCCCAGCCAGCCGCCGAGCGAACCGACCGTCAGGCCGACGACGGCGAACCCCGTCAGCTCGGCGAGCAGCACGGGCGGGTACCCCAGCAGGACGATGGTTTGCTCCGTCGTCGCGGCGGCCGCCCCGCACACGAGCCCGAGTACCACGGGCCTCCACCTACCGAAGTAGCCGGCCGAGAAGGCGGCACCCAGCACCCCGAAGGCCAGGAAGATCTGCGGCAGCACGCCACCGCCAAGGTCCTCCGCCGCCTGCCGGCTCTCGAGGCCTTCGGGCGAGAGCAAGAAGTAGACAAAGACGAGCTGGTAGATAAAGGCGATCGTCGCGGCGCCAACGATCGCCCCCGAGATGCCGGCGAAGATCAGCGCCCGCGCCGGACGCGGCGGGCCGACCTTGCCCCGGTCCCGGATGGCGGGGACCCCCGCGACGCGATCCGCCGACCCGGTCGTCGCGGCGTTCATCCCCGGAACCTTCTCCGAACGGCGTACAATGCCCCGGCGCCGCCCAGGCCCACGACCGGGACCAACCCCGCCCACCCGCCTACGACGGGAACGCTTCCCACGACCGGGACGCGTTCCCCCGAGTCGAGCACCAGGTCGGCGAGCCCGGGATCTTCCGTCCCGCCGCGGTCGTCCTCCTGGTCGTCTCCGGCCGGCGGGCTTGAAGACGCCTCCGCTTCCCTCTCCTGGGCTTCCCTCTCCTGGGCTTCCCTCTCCTGGGCTTCCCTCTCCTGGGCTTCCCTCTCCGGGGTCGTCCGCCCCGCCGTTGTCGGGGCCGGGGCTATACCCGCGTTCTTCCGGCTCCCGTCGGCGCCGGCAGCGCCGGCGGCGGGGCGCTCCTCCGAACTCCCGTCATCCGCCTCCCCGATGCGGGCGGCCTCCGGCGCGCGGCGCGCGTATTGGGCGGCGTCACCCAGGGCTTCCCGCGCGGACAACACCAGGGAGACGGCGGCCTCCCGCGTCCCCTCTACGGCCCGCGCGAAGGGAGTTCGAGATCCCGGTCCGGTCCCGTCCGGGCCGGAAGACGGCGCCGCTCCTGTATCCTTGGGGACCATACCGGCCTGCCCATCGACCTCCGGCGGTTCTTCCGTTCGCTGGTTGGTCTCCCCGGTTGGCCCGTAGGACGACGTCCCCTGGGTGCCGGGTCCGTCATCCTGGGTGTCCTCGCCGGCGTTGGGGGTCGGGTCTGCGCCTTCGGCGTCCTGATTGTTGAGGGCGTCGTCCGCGTCTTCCGCAGGCTTCCAGGCGCTCATGAAGATATCCGGTCCCCCCTGGTGGCCGCATGCGTTGTTGTCCACGTCCCCGTTCGGGTAGATTACCTTGGTGCAGGTAGCCTCCATCGTCTCCCTGCTAGGGTTCGCCACGAACTCGTCGTGCCGATCGAAGTTCAGGCACATGATCCACCCCTCGCGCTCGGGCGGACCGTAGAGGGGACCCCAATGCTTGGTGACCCTGCGGCAATCCCATCCCTTCGAGCGATCCAGGCCCGTGCCGCAGTTGTTCTCCCCGCAGAGGTCCTTCTCGATGGTGCAATCCCGGAAGGTGCCGAGGTAACGTCCGCTCTCGTCGTAGGCGCGGACGGGGCCGCAGGCCTCCTTCCACCACATCGCGTCGAAGCGTTCCCAGCCGTTGTAGCATCCGCGCACGGTGCCGAAGCGGGTGTCGTAGAACGTCTCGCAGGAGTGGGTCTTTTTGGGCAGCCCTTCGATGCCGCAGTGCGGCCCGGGAACCTTGGGCTTAAAGCACGGGTAGATGAAACCCTTCTCGTGCCAGTCGGGCTTGGCCGGGGGCTTCCAGTAGTAGAAGTCGCCCTCCGGCGGCTCGGGTGGGGCGTATGACTCCTCGCCCGAGCAGGTATCCAGTTTCGCGTACGGCTCGCTTTCTTGGGTGTAGAAGGTGATAGCGTAGCAGCCCTCTCGGTCGTACGTCTTCGGGTCGGCGCACCCGTAAACCGTCTTGCCCGAGGCGGTCTCGTAAATCACGCACTCAACCTTATCGCTGATACCTTCCAGGCCGCAGTGACGATCCTCGCATGGCTCCCCTTCGTGGGGGTAGCCTTCTATCGGACGTGCCCCTTCGGAGGCGGGGGCGCCCGTCCCCTCCTCATCCCCATGCGTCGCCTTCGCGGGTTCTGCGGCCGGTTCCCGCGAGTTCGCGGGGTCGTCGTACTGGGCCTCCGTCGGCGCCGAAGCACCGGCCGAAGCGCTCGCTAATGCGCTCGCCGAAGCGCTCTCGGATGAGGGATCGGGAGACGATACTCTCTCCGAAGGTTGTCCCGGGACCTCCTCTTCAATCGCCGGGTCGCTTCCGGGCCCGTCGTCTTCGGACGCCGGCGCGACCGCCAGCGCGACCGCCGGCGCGCTCGCGGGAGGCTCGGGGAGCGGTTCCATACCGGGTTCCTCCTGGGCGCAACCGTACTGATCGCAGGTGGCGTTCGGGCACCCGTACTGCTCGCACGTCGCGCTCTCTCCGGCCGCGGCGTCTTCTTCGGCCTCGGCCCTTGGTACGAGCGGTGATAGCGCGGCGTAGGCCAGCAGCCCCACCACCAACAGCATCAACAGGGAGGCGCAGATCTCGTGGCCCCGCCGGCCATCCGGTTTCACGCTCGAGGGCCCGGTTTCCACAGGTTGGTTCTCCCTTGTCGATGATGGGCGTTCACGCGGGTGGAAGAGATCATCCGCGTTCCTTGCCACGCGTCCGTCCGGTTTCCCGCGCGATGAAAACACCCGAAGCGCCGGATGCGCGCCTCGTGCCGCGGTAGAGGAGACCGAGTACCGGACCCGCCAGGAGGAGAGGACCGAGGCTCAGGGCCCAGGAGGGATGCTCCCGGTCTTCGGGGCCCTCGGAGACAGCACCGGCGGGCAGCAACGGGCCGTCGCTGGTCTGCGCCGTCGCGGCGCGGGGTTTCTCCGGGGCGACCGTCTCGTAACCGGGCGCGGGATCTGGGCCGGACCGTCGCCCGCCCTGGAAGGGGATCTGGACGGCGGCGTCATCCGCTGACGCCTGGTCTCCCTGTCCCCCGGGGTCCTCGGAAAATCCACCCGAGGGCTGACTCGTACCCCCCGAACCATCCGCGGACGCGCGATCCGCGGACGCGCGCGCTTCGCCCTCGGGAGGCCCGTTCGCAGGAGAGGGTGCCTCCTCCCCGGCGCTCGGCAACAGAAAAGAACCGTTGCTCCCGACCGAAGGGGTTCCGATGGCGGCGACGATCGGTCGCAGGAAGGCTTCTATCCGGTTCACCCCCGCCGCGACGTCACGAACCACGCCGGGCGCGGGTTCGGCCGCATCCTCTGGCGCATCCTCTGGCGCATCCTCTGGCGCGTCCTCTGGCGCGTCCTCCGGTGCGCCTGTTGGCGGGTCCCCGGCCGCGTCACCGTCCCTAGCGGCGGGTTCGTCGTCCGGGCCGACGGGGCCGCGGCCTCCTTCGGTGGGATCTTCGGGTTCTCCCGAGCCGTAATCGGCGAGGGCGTTGAAGGCGTCCCGTATCTCGGAGTCGGCGTGGCCTCCGATCTGGTTGCCTGACCCGCCCCAGCAAGAGTCCCAGAACTCATATGGACGGCCGTCTTTGTAGAAGACCGCGCACAGTTCGTCCGGCGGGTCTTCGTAGGTTCTCAGGAACTCGTTCCACGCGGGGTTGTAGCATTTGACGAGCTCGGGCTGTACCTCCCCTTCCAGTTCAGAAGATATGGTGCCTAGCCTATTACATTCCCATGAGTCGGGAACCTCTTCGGGCACCCCGCACTGCTCCTTTTCGCACGGCCTGGCAGGGTGGACCTCCCAACAGCTCGACCTCGTTCCGAGGTAGCGCCCGCTATCGTCGTAGAGCCGCACGTCCGCGCACGCGTCTGCGGGTCGTACCCCGGGCAGGCCCCGGCTCCACCTGTACGGGTCCCAGCAGCCGCGCACGTTTCCCTCAACGGTGCCCGGCAGACGGGCGCACTCGTAGTAGGGAGGCACTTCGCCCACGAGACCGCACTGGGGGGCGCGGCACTCGGCCTCGTTCTCCGAGAGATCCGTCAGGGGGTCGTAGTGGCGAAAGACGCCTTCGGGGGGATCCTGGGGCGCGTACTGAAAGCCCCCCGAGCAGGTGTTCATCTTGTAGTTGGGTCGGCCGGCCATAGAGTAGAAGCGGATCTTGTGGCACCCTTGCTCCTCGTAGGTGTCGGGATCCTGGCACCCGATCACGCGCTTGCCGGATTCGGTGATGAACGCGGCGCACTCCCAGGACGCCGGAAGGTTCCGCGTCAGGCCGCAGTTGTCTGGGCCGCACGCCTCCCCGGCGTACGGATAGCCCGCGAACGGCTCGTCGGCCGGCGGGACCGGCTCTTCCTCCGTCGCCGGCGCGTCCACGCGCGCCTCCGGTTCGGGCGAGGCCTCCGCGGATAGAGGCTCCGCGGATGGAGGCTCCGCGGGTGCGCTCGCTTCCGGCGGCGCTGAGGCATCCGCGGGCGGGGAGGAAGCCGGCACGGAGGCGGACGGGGGCGGCGAAGAGGAGTCCGGCAGCGAAGAGGAGTCCGGCGGCGAAGAGGAGTCCGGCGGGGAATTAGGTTTCGGGAACGATGCCGGTGGGACGGGAGGTTCGGGCACCGCTCCCTCTTCTACGCAGTCGTACTGGATGCAAGCGGGGTCCGAGCCCTGGCCGCAGTCGTACTGGTCGCAGCCGGGACTCGCGCCGTCGTCCTCCTGGGCCAGGGCCGGGAGGGCGCCCGCGAAGAGGCAGGCGCCCAGGAGAATCCAACCCGCGACCAGCACGCCCTTCCTTCTCACGTGATGCATCCCAGATGCGTCCGACACCCAGGCCGAAAGGCCGCTGTTCACCGCTGAGATCCCCCTAACTGAAAGGCACGGGGAGGAAATATATAGGAACGTCGTGCCTTCCGCTACGTCCTTTCGGGCGAGACCGTCTGCCCGAAAGGGCAACGAGGGGCGGGGAAGATGCGTGCCTTATGAGTGCGCTTTTCGTGCGGGCTGGACGCGTCCGGAGGCGCACCGGGGCCGCTTTCTTGCGCGCGGGCCGCACCGGGGAGGGCGTTCGACCGGCCCGTTCGGGCAAGAGAAAGGTACCCGTGGACGATGCGCGCACCCTCCTCCGTCCCTACCCTGCCGCCATGTGCCGGACTTCGATGCGCCCCGCGCGACCCGACGGAGCAGGTAGCAAGAGCACTGGCGGCCGCCAAGGCCCGCCCGGGGTCTTCGTACCGCCTGCGGGTCACGCGCGGCGCCGAGGCCGGGGGATGAGCCGCTTAGGGACGAACGGGGCATTGGCGGGGGGTTTGATCGTGACGCGGGCGGGAAGACGAGGGGCGCACTGGTCTTTCGGGAACCTGGACAGAGAGACCGGGGTGGTCACCCCGGTCCGACCACTAACAGGGGGTGGGTGTCTATGAGGGTGCTTCTGGTCGGCGGTCATCCCGCCGTCCTCTTCGGTCTGCGGAACCTGCTGGACGCGGAGGACAATATTCGCGTCGTGGGCGAGGCCGACGACGCCGAGGCGCTGTGCGTGACCGAGAGGGCGCAACCGGACCTGGTGATCGTCACGGACGCGTTCCCCGGGCGCCGCGCGAGCGGCGTGGAGGTGTGCCGCAGGATAAAGCTCCTTTCGACGCCGCCGTACGTGTTGATCTACACCGGGCACAACTCCGCCCAGGATCTGGCGCACTGCGCCCTCACGGGCGTAGACGGCTACATCCACGCGGGAACGGATCTCTCCAGGCTCGTGCAGGCCGTCAAGCAAGTGTGCGTCGGCAGGGCGGTGTGGGAGGTCGGCTACATGAACAAGGCGGTGAAGAAGGGGCTGCTCGCCGCCGAGAACGGACTGCGCCTCTCCACCAGAGAGAAAGAGGTCCTCGGCCTGCTGCTCAAGCGCTACTCGAACGCCGAGATAGCGGGGGAGCTGTACGTGGGCGTGAGGACCGTCAAGTCGCACATGAGCAGCATCTTCAGAAAGTCCGGGGCCAAGAGCCGCAGGGAAGTGTGGGAGTTGTTCGGGGTATGAGCCGCGGTTCCCACTCGCCCACGGACGCCCGCGGCCTGTCCGGTGTATGTACCTTCGGTACGAGAACCACAACGAAAGATCGCACCCCCGGGGCAATGCGGCCGCGTCCGGGTCGCGGCAACATGACCGTAGGCAACAGAGGCTAGCAAGGAGGCGACGACGGAGGACGGATAAACCAACCCGGGGGTCGGGAGGCAACCGACCCAGACGCGGGGGACCGATGCAGATCGCATCGACCCGGTAGCACCGGACCGGCTGCTCGACCGCCCGGTCCGAATCTACGGATGGAAGGGAGGCTAGAAGATGTTGGTGAACAATATCGAGAAGAAGTCGCCGATCGTTCTGGGCGGCGTGTTATTCGTGGTGCTCGCCGCGATGGTCGCGATGATGCCGATGGTCGCGCCCACGCTCGAGATCGCCTACGTGGCGGGGGTCGAGTACTCCAGGGCGGCCTGGGCCCTCAACATGGTGTTCCAGGTCAGTAACCTTGCGGGCTTCCTGGCCGTCGTCGGCGGGCCGCTCGCCATGGCCGTTCGCTTTATCGGCTTCTGGGCGCTCAGGCGGATGGTGAAGAGGATCGGTTTTCGGAGGACGGCCCAGTACTAGGCCTCCGGCCACGCAAGGCCAGAACCGCCCGGACAAAAGACCCGTCCGGGCGGTTCGGGTGCCGTCTTACCCTGAACGAAAGGTGCTCGGTTCACACGATGCTCACTTCTTCGCCACACACCTCGCGCCAGAGAGGCCGCTCCGCGTCGTGAGGTACGACGCGCGGGTCGGCGACGAGGGCTCCTCCCCGGGGTTTCTGGCTGGGGTTCTTCGGCGCGACACGAACCCGTCCGGCGAGAGGAGAAGGGTTATGACCGCCTACGGGCGCGCGGGGTTGACCTATACCGCCCTGGTTACCCGTACCCTCGTCGAGCGCCGTTCGGCCTGGCTATTGCTGATGCTCGGCCCGTACCTACCGGCCCCCTTCGTGCGCAGCAAGGCGCTGCTGTTCGTCGCTTTTCAGGTCGTGCTGTCCCTCGTAGGGTTTGCGGTCCTGGGCTGCGTGTTCGTGGGTGTGTTGCGGGTTGCGGCACCCCAACTGGTCCTCGGCGCGGCCTTCGGCGTCCTCCTCGCGTCCGGGGTGGTGGTCGGGACGATCACGGCGGAACGCACCCTGGCCCCACCCGACGCGGAGAGGCTCCTGGTCGCCCCGATCTCCGACCGCCGTGCCCACGCCCTGGCGTTCTGGGGGGCCGGAGCCCTGAGCCTCGTGAATAACCTGATCGCGCCGTCCCTGGTGGTTGGCGTGTCGGCCCTCGCCGTTCTCGGTGCCGGGCTGTGGTTGCCCGGGCTTTCGGCGGCGGTGTTCCTGTCCTTGTGCTACGGGCTCGCGCTGGCCCTGGTCTCTGACACGATGCTCGTCCGCCTGCGCGTGCGACGGACCGCCCGGGGCTCTCGCGGGGCCTCCGTCCTGGCCTGCCTGCTATGGGTTCCCGCCGCCCTGGCCTGCGGCGCGACGGCGGCCGGCGCGATCTTGCCGTGGCTCGCGACCGCACCGTGGCGGACCCTCTTCGGGGCGGACTCCGCCACGGTCGCGGCAGACCTTGGCGGGTGGCTCGCCTCCCTGCCCGGTCACCTCGCGGGGGCCCTCGAGGGGGTCCTGAACCCTCTCGCATGGCTTGCGGCCCACCCCGCATCGCCGACGGGGTCGCTCGCCGCGCTCGCGCTCGGGGACCCGCGGGCCGTACCCGTCTGCGCGGGGTGGGCCGCCGCGCTCGGGCTCGCGGTGGCGCTCTCGGGACCGGGCTCCGGGGGTTGGTACCGGACAGACTGGCGCACCACCTTCGGCGACGCGTCCGGCCGACGGCGTCCCGGGGACCTGTTCGAGGCGGCGGAGGTTCTGTACGTCTGGATCGCGGGACTGGTACGACCGGGAGACCCTCTGGTCCAGACCCAGATAAAGAGCCTCTGCCGCCGGAGGGAGTGGGCTTCCGGCGGGGCGATGTCCCTCTTCGGAGGGCCGCTCGTGTGGCTATGGTTCGGGTTCGCCGTCGGCGCGGCGCCCTACGTCGAGGGCCCCTTCGCCATGGCGCTCTTCGCCCTTTTCGTGGGTGAGCGGGCCGCCTCCGAGGTCGCGAGGGGCGCGTTCGACGATTTCAAGGAAACGCTCGCCCTCGACGCCGAAGGGAGGCTGACCGGACCGTACAGGATCTCGGGCACGGGAAGCTTCGCGCTCTACCGCGCCAAGCTGTGGGCCGGAAGGATCGTTTGCGGTCCCGCCGTCGCCGCCACGCTGGGCATGATCGCGCTCGCGGCGGGTTTGGGCTGGAGGGAGGGCCTCTTGCTCGTGTGCGCGGGGCTGTGCGGGGCCGTGACGCTCGGGCACCTGGAGATGATGCCGGGCCTGCTGAGCCCGCACCTGGACTGGGACCATCCGTCCGAGTTGCGCGACTACTACGAGCAGAAGAAGATCAGGGGCGCGGCGGACCAGCTCTCCTCGGTGCTCCTGGTCGCCGAGGTCGCGCTGACCCTCGCCGCTCTCGGGGGTTGGATCCCGGCCCAGGTCTTTGCCCCGGTGGCGTCGGCGGCGATGCTCCTGATCGCCGCCTGCGTCGAGCTCTCCATGGGCCGGATCGCCCGAAACGTCACACGTTGTTTCGCAGACAGGATGGATTTATGTTCTTGATTTCCACGCTATACAGGCAATCTGCCGGGATCGCCGTGGCCGTCCTGGTCTACGCGGGCGGCATGGTAACGGGGATGCTCGACCCCGGGACCCGGGCCGGTTTTAGGCTCCCCCAGAACGTCCCGACCGAAGGGGTCCTCCACTACGTCACGCACAACGCGCCGGTCACGCTCATGCTGGCCGCCGGGCTCCTGACCGGGGGGGTGCTTACCCTGCTCTTGCTGATCTCGAACGGCGCGGTCCTCGGAACGCTCTTCGCCGATGCCGCGCACGGCGACTCGCTCTGGGACGCGCTCTTCGCCGTTATCCCGCACGCCCCGTTCGAGCTTGCGGCCACCATGCTCGCGGGCGCGGTGGGGTTCGCGCCGGTGTCCGTGGTGTGCCGGCTCGCGCTGGGCCGGACCGTGTACACCAGGACGGAGGTCAGGGACATGGCGCTCTTGATAGGCCTGGCGCTGTTGTTGGTCGTTCTGGCGGCCTCAGCGGAGGCGTGGATCACGCCGGGCATAGTCGAATGGAAGAACGACAAGGCTTGAAAGGAGTCCCCACTATGAATGGTGTGTTGACCGAGCAAACGCGTCCGGCATGGCTGCTTGCCCCGGGCTTGATGTTGGCCGTTCTCTGCTCGACGGCGCTGGCGCTGCTCAAGACCGCCTCGGGCGGGGTTCCGGGAGGGGTTCCGGCCTCGGAGGCGCAACTGCTCGTGCTCGCCGGAATCATCAGCGCCTTTACCGGCTTTCTGGCCGTGCTCGCCTACTCCGGCATCGTCTGGATCTACGGCAGGGCCGTCCGCGCGCGGGGCTCGGACTTTGTTCGGGCGCTCGCGCTGGTGGCCTTCGTGTTCGGTGTTATCGCCGTGCTCCGGCTCCTAATCGGCGGTGCGGAACTCGCCGTCACGGGAGGCGTCCCGCCCGTGCCCATCACGGATCTCGGACGATACGCCGGGGGGGGACTGCGGGGCTTCGATCTGACGGACCTGCTGACGGTCGCCCTGCTCTACGCCGGTGCCCGGAGGTACCTCGGGTACGGTGTCAGGACCGCGGGCGGCCTGGCCCTGGTCTTGCTGCTCCTCAACGCCGCCGCCGGGGCGCTCGCGTGAGCCTGCTGGCCGTGGAGGAGGCGACGAAGACCTTCGCCGGGGCGACGGTGCTGGAGCGCGTCAACCTGCGCCTGGAGGCCGGAGACAGGTTCTGCCTGCTCGGCCGCAACGGCGCCGGCAAGAGCACGCTGCTGCGCATGATCGTGGGAATGTACCTGCCAGACGCAGGGAAGATCCTGCTGGCCGGCAAGGACCCAGCCGGGCACCCCCGGACACGCCGCGCCATCGGCTTCGCCTCCGATAAACCCTTCCTCTACGACAAGCTCTCTTGCCGCGAGCACTTTACCCTGCACGCGGCGCTCTACGATCTTGAGGTCCGCCCGGCTACGCAGCGCGGAACGGCCTTGCTGGAGCGGATGGGCATGGCGCGTAGCGTCGACCAGCGGGCGGAGACGTTTTCCTTCGGAATGAGAAAGAAGCTCTCGCTCGTGCTGGCGCTGCTCCATGCCCCCTCGCTGCTGGTTCTGGACGAGCCCCTGGCCGGGCTGGACCCCGAGGCCGCGGTCGAGGTCGAAGTCCTCCTGAGGGAGTACAACGTCGCCACGGACGTGGTGGCGCGAGACCGGGTCGGCAAGCCGGGAACCGTCCTGCTCTCGACCCACTCCATCGTCTTCGCCAGCGACTTCGCGACCCGCCAGGGCATCATGCGCGGCGGACACCTGGCCGTGCACAGCCCCGGCGGCCCGGCAGCCCCCCAGCCGGGGCGTACTTGAAGCGCCCAGTTGTTTCGGGGGCGCGCGCCCCTTATGCTGTCAGAGCAACATCGAAACGGAGGTAGTGTGTCAGGGCCGGACAACACCAACGCGCGCGGGGGCCTCGGACAGTTGATCCTGGGCCTGATCATCCTCTCCGTCGTGATCTTTGCGGCCCTGAGGGGCTCCTACCAGGTGGCGCTGACGGCGCTGGCGGCTGCCGCGGGGTTCTACGCGGGGAAGCTGATCGCCGAGGCGTCCGAAAGCAAGGCGACGCTGAAGACCCTGATCGTGGGGGCCTTCTTCCTGGCGGCGGGCATCGTGGCCGGCCGGGTCCTGGGCCTGCTTCCGGAGATCGAGCTGAGGGGTTTCGGCCTCTGGACGCCGCTCGCCGCCTTGTTCGGCGCCTCGATTCTGGGGCTCGGCTCGGGGGTCGAGCGCAAGGGCAACGCCCAGAAGTTCCGGGCGATACTCGAGCTGTACCCGCACCCCGATGGCGGCCAGTGGACCGCGGAGGGGATGGAGCGCGCGACCAATGGGGAGGCGCCGAGCCCCTACTTCGAGGACCTGCTCGCGGGACGAATCCAGCTTGGCTCCATGGAGGCGGAGGTGGCCATGGCGCGCGCCATGGATTTCCCCTCGGAGCTTTGGAACCGGAAACCTGAATGGTGGCAGGAAACCCTGGATCGCAAACGGCGCGGCGAGGATGTGGGCGACAGGTTGCAGGAGTGGGACTGTTACACGCCGGAGGTCGCCGCGAAGCTGCTCGGCGTAAGCCGGGAGGAGATAATGACGATGGTCCGGGAGAGGGAACTGGAGGGCCGCCGCGGTGCCGACGGCTACTGGCAGATAAGGGCCGCGGGCGTCGACCATATTGACTTCGCGAACCACGGCACGGAGGCCTGGGCGCTACCGAGGTACAACCGGATGCCCGACACAGATCGCGCGGGGTCAGGCCGGTACATCAGCGGGTAATCGCGGGCCGGAGAAAGGAACGCGCCGTTTACCCCGGCGTGCACCCGGGCCTGTGGTCAAGCGGCCAGGTTGCCGACGATCCACACAAGATCCTCGTAGACCACGAAGAGACAGAAGACGATCAGTACGGCCGCGCCGGCGAAGGTCAGGCGGCCGGCGGCGGCCGGGCTCAGTCGGTGTCCCAGGATGCCCTCCGCGATTATCAGCGAGAGGCGACCGCCGTCGAGCGGCAGGAGGGGCAGGAGGTTGAAGGCGGCGATGTACAAGCTCATCAACGCCAGAAGCGTCGGGTAGCTTGTTGCCCCGCCCTGCCAGACGCCGGCCTCGGTGAGCAACCAGGGGACCGACTCCAGGAGGCCCGCGCCGGTGATCAGCCGCGAGATCCACGCGGCCAGCAACCCGACGAGCGCCATCACCCCTTCCCAGACCGCGCCCGTTCCAGCCGAGACGGCGAGCAGCGAGGCCGCCGCGACGACGTTGGCCGCGGGGCCGGCGAGCGCGATGAAGGCTTTCTGGAGGATGGTCCTGGTCTCGTAGGACCCCAGGGACCCTGCCCCGCCTTCCGCCCCGTCCAGGAGGCGGACGGACCCGCCGAACGGGAGCAACCTCAAAACGCACCGCGTCTGTAAGAGGTTCGCTCCGGCTATCGCGGGCCCGATCCCTATCTCCAGGCGTTCTACCCCGACCCCCTGGCTTCTGGCGGCCAGCCAGTGCCCGGCTTCGTGAATCACCAGGAGCAAGTAGAGACCCGCAACCGATACCAGGACTACCACCCCCGCGATGCTACAGCCCGACGGCATCGTCGTCCAGGCGGACGATGCCGTCGTTCGGGGCCAGCCCGTTTTTTCGTACCTTCGGTACGGCTTGTCAGGGGCCGGATACTACCTTCGGTACGATGCACCCCCCGAAGCTCCTGCCTAACATGCCCCGATGCGGCCGATAGCGACAGCGAACACGCGTGCGGGGGGGACGCGTCCGCCGGCGGTCGCGTCCCGCGCGTCTGGCGCCGCCCACGGTAGGGTACGCGGCGGGCAGGCCACACGGTACCGGGCGGGGACTTGACACCGACCGTCCGCGGGGTCCCCGGGGGGACCAACGAACAGGCCCGACGCCTCACCGGCGATCCGCCCCCCATGGTCGAGGCCCGCGGGCTGACCAAGCGATACGGTGACCGGGTGGCCGTGGAGGAGTTGGGTTTCAGCGTCCGAAGGGGTGAGGTGTACGGCCTGCTCGGACCCAACGGTTCCGGTAAAACGACCATCCTTCGGATGATGCTCGGGCTCGTACGGCCGACCTCGGGTGTAATCCGGGTGCTGGGCCTGGAGCCTGGGTGCCCCGCCATGCTTGCACGGGTCGGGGCGCTGATCGAGTCCCCCGCCTTCTATCCTTACCTCTCCGGCAGGGACAACCTCAGGGTGATGGCCCGCCACGCACGCGTGACGGGAGCGCGCGTAGACGAGGTCCTGCGAACCGTTGAACTTTCGGCGAGGGCCCGGGACCGCTACGCGAGGTACTCGCTCGGAATGAAGCAGAGGCTGGGGGTTGCGGCGGCGCTCCTCAAGGACCCGGAGCTGTTGATCCTTGACGAGCCGACCAACGGGTTGGATCCCAGAGGCATGGCGGACCTGAGGGACCTGCTACGGCGGCTCGGTCGCGGGGAGAGGACCGTCCTCCTCTCCAGCCATCTACTCGGCGAGATCGAGCAGATCTGCGACAGGGTCGGCGTCATCAGCGGCGGCCGGATGGCCGCGGAAGCAACGGTGGCTGAGATGAGGACCCGGGCCGGGTTGATGGTGCGCGCGCACCCCCTGGAAGAGGCCTCCCGGATAGCGCCCCGTCTGTCGGGGGTGGAAGACGCCGCGGTGGTGGATGGCGCGCTGAGGCTGACCGTGGACCCCGTCCGGGCGGCGGAGATCAACCGCAAGCTGGTGAGCGCGGGGCTGGACGTGCTGGAGCTCAAACCCGCCGAGAGATCGCTTGAAGCCGCCTTTTTCGAGCTGACCGGCGGGGAGGGCGCTTAGGGTGGGCGGGGATCTCGCCGCGGAATGGCTGAAGCTCCGCAAACGCGCGTCAACCTGGGTCCTGGGAACGGTCCTCTTCTTATCGGTTCTCCTGTTCGGTTACGTGCTGGCCTACGCCTTCGTGGCCACCGCGCCGGACGCCGGTGGATCCCCCGACGGGACCTCTCCCGCGGCGCAGCCGGCCCTGGGAGAGATGCTGCAGGACCTGTTGCCCGAGAACATGGTCTCGAACCTCCTTGCGGCCACTTCGGGTCCCGGAAAAATTCTGGCCCTGGTCCTCGGCGTCATGACGGTGGGCAGCGAGTACGGTTGGGGTACCCTCAAGACCATCCTGGTCCAGCGCTCGGGCCGGGCCGGCATAGCCTTCGGGAAGCTGCTGGCCGTGGGGACGGCCCTGGTCGCTTTCGTCCTGGCGGCCTTCGCGGCCGGCGCGGTGGGCAGCTGCGGGGTGGCCCTGGTAGAGAACGTCCCGGTCAGGTGGCCCGGCGCCGGCGAGTTGGTCGGGGGCGCGGTGGCCACGTGGCTTATCCTCACGACGTGGGCCGTTCTCGGTGCCTTCCTCGCCGCCCTCTTCAGGGGCACGCCGATCGCGGTCGGCGTGGGACTGATCTACGCGCTGGTGCTGGAGGGGATCGTTGCGAGCTCCCCCGTGGAGAATGGCGTCCTGAAAGGAGCCCTCGGGATGCTTCCGGGACAGAGCTCGAGTTCCCTCGCCAGTTCTTTCGGTCCAACTGCCCAGTCGGGAGGCGACAGCCAGGCGGTCCTCTTGTTGACCTTCTACGTCGTCGGGTTCTCCGTGGCGACGTCGTTGCTGTTGCGCGCCCGGGATGTGGACGACTGAGCAGCTAGCCGGGGGTGCTACCGCACCCCCGGCTCGTCGGGCGCCAACGGCAACCCGTACTCGGCGGAGGGTCCATCTCTACCCCCGACCGTCCGTGGCCGGTCCATCGTTCGGGCCCGACGGGCGCTTGTGCAACGGCCTCGCACTCCGGGTACCGGCAGGCGCGCGAAAAACAGTACCTCAGGGCGGATGTGGCCCGGTCCCCGCGACCTTAGCATCCAGGCACGGAGCGCCCGGACGAGGGCTCTTCCCAGACGACGAACCCAAGGAGGAAGAGGATGAAACGAGTACTGTTCGCGTTGCTTGCGGGGACGCTGTTCGTTTGCCTCGCCGTCGGCGGCGCCGCCTCTCAGGAACGGCCGCAAGGGGGCGCGACGGCCATTTCGGGCGGGAACTCTCCACAGACGACCCAGGGTGTGAGGGTCGTGGGCGTTCTGAAGAAGCAGGGCATAACGTCTCATATGTACGGATCGCACACCATCCGTGATGCGGGCACGGGGCGCCTGTGCGCGTTGCGGAGTAGTTATCCTAAGCTCCTCGACCGCTACGTGGGCAGGCGCGTCGTCGTCTACGGCACCAGGGTCCCGAACTTCCCGATAGACTTCGGCCCTCCTCTACTCGACGTCTATGCGGTATCCCCGGCGCTTCGATCTTCGTGACCGGGGCGACGGCGGCCTCGACGGTGGCGAGGCCCTGAACGGCGGAACGAGCACCGCCACCGTGCGTGCCGGAACTACCGTCTCGTTGTCCCTCCCTTAAGCGCCGGGAAGGTAGAGGTAGTAGGGCTTGGATTCGAGGTCCAGGCCGGACTCCTGCATGAGGCGCTCGGCCTCGCTGGGCCGCCCGGCGAGGCCGGAGAGCAGCGCGTCGGTGAAGGTGGGGGTCTGGATGTAGCGGACCACGGTGGCCTGGCCGGACTTCGCTAGCTCGCGGGCCTCGGCCGCGGCCTCGTCGAGGCCGCCGAAGGAGTCGACGAGGCCGAGCTCTCTGGCCGTCTCGCCCGAGTAGATGCGGCCGTCGGCGATCTCGCGGACGCGGTCCTCCGGTATGCCGCGGCCCGAGGAGATCACGTCGACGAACTCGTCGTAGGACTGGTCGACGTAGGTCTGGAAGATCTCTCGCTCCTCTGGCGTGAGATCCTTCCACGGGCTGCCGATGGTCTTGAACTCGCCGCTGGTCACGTAGTTCTGGGTGACACCGTACTTCTCCCCGGCCTCCGAGTAGTTCAGAAGCGGCAGCACGACGCCCAAGGAGCCCGTGAGGGTCGTCTCGTTGGCGACGATGCGGTCGGCGGGGGCGGAGATGTAGTAGCCGCCGGAGGCCGCCGAGTCGCCCATGGAGACGACGACGGGCTTGTTGGTGTTCTCCTTGAAGTCCACGATGCTCTGGTGCATCTCGTCGCTCGCGGTGACCCCGCCGCCGGGCGAGTTGACCTCGAGCACCACCGCCCGGACGCTCGTATCGTCCGCCGCCTGCCCCAGGGCGTCGGCGAGGCCCTCTGGTGTTACGGTCGGCTGGATGCCGCCTAGAGAGTTGTCCGCCGAAGCTATGGTCCCCTGGACGGGGATAACGGCGACCTTGTCAGGCCCCTCGCCTGAGACGTACTCCTCCTCGTAGACCACGGGGGAGGTGCCGCCGGCCGTCCCGCCGGCCGCCCCGAGGGCGAAGAGAAGGACCACGGAGACCACGGCGAGCCCGAGAAGCCCGAGCGCCACAAGCCCCCCAACGACCCAGGGCCACCGCCTCCTCCGCCTCCGAGCGTTGCCTGACGGTTCCGTCCCGGGTTCCCTGCGCGTGTTGCCTTCCGAGTCCAAAGTAGACCCTTCCTATCTCGACGGTACGCTCTACGGCGCCGCGGCGTTGACGGCCGTGAAGATGCCGACGGCCGCGACGATCACAACCAGGATTATAAGGACGCCGAGCCCGACGCACGACAGGGCGCAGGAGCCGGCCGACTCCCCGTAGCCGACGTTGCGGGCAAGAGCCGCCCCGATCACGACCAGCACGACGTACCACAGAAAGAAGGCGACGCCCACGAGGGAGACCAGGTATCCGAGCGCCGTCCCGACGGGCGTCCCCGCGCCAACCAGGAACTGCAGCCCCGTAAGCCCGGCGCTGAGCACGCCGCTGACGAGGAACGGCGCCTGGGCCACGCCGACCACCCCAAGCATCGACGAGAGCGGCCCGGCGCCCCCGAAAAAGCGCGTCGCAAGCTGCATCAGCAACGAGACCACGAGCCAGATCGCGAACGGCGAGAGGGCCGCGAGGGCCGGGACCGCGACCTCCGCCACCCTCGCGAAAGCGTCCTCGAAGCCCGGCGGGAGCCCGGGTTGCGGCGGTTGCTGCTCTACCGAGCGGCGCGTTGCGCCGCCGAGCACGAAGGCCATGCTCACGATGAGGCTCAGGCCCGCGTAGGCGGCGACTATCACGAAGCCCGGGAACGCCCGGCGTTCTTCGGCGATCAGGCGCAGCGTTCGGACCGGGGCCCAGATCACAGCGAAGGTGCCCAAAGGGGAGAGGCGGGAACCCCCGGCGCTCACGCGCGTCCGCGGGGGCGGCGACGGCCTTGCTTCAAGATGTCGTCCTTGGCGGCCTGGTGCGAGATCCTCTCATCGCGGGCTTCGAGCGCCAGGCGTTCGCGGTGGTTCACGATCCAGAGGTACAGGTCGATCTCGGTCCGCCCGGGGAAGGCATCCAAGATGCGCTCCTCCCGGATCATCTCCGCTATCGGCCTGTAGCCGTACTCGTACCAGTCCCCCAAGACCTCCTCTACGGAGACGTACCGCCGCCAGAGCTGGGAGATCCTGAAGCCGTGCGCCTCGATAAACGTCGCGAGCCTGCGGTAGTCCGCCACGTCTGAGAACTGGACCTTTATCTCCGGTAACACCCGGTCGAGCGGGAGCCGCTCAAGGAGGTGCCGGTGCTCCAGCTTGTGCAGGAGGTCTTCGGCCGTGAGCGCCGAGTCCACCGGCACCCGGCTCCGGAGCTCGACGACGTCCGCCTCCAGCGTCTCGATGCCCTGCTGCCGGGCGACGGAGACGCGGTGGTTGCCGTCGTTGACGAAGTAGGCGTCCCCGATCTTGTACAGGCTCACCGGCGGCAGGTCCTGGGCCTGGTGCATGAGCTGGTCTATGCGCTTCCAGCGGGTGCCGAGGTCGGGCTTTGAGGGCAGGAAGGCCCGGTCGAAGTCCCTGTGGCGTCCGACGCTACCGACGATCTTGGAGACGGGCACCTCCCGGAGGCCGATATGGACCTGCTGGATGACACCTAGCGCGTCCCTGACCTCGTCGAAGGAGAGGAGCTGATTGGAGCCGGGGTCCCTGCGCAGATACGCCCCGACGCGCCGCAGGAAAGCCCTCCTGCGCGCCCGCGAAAAATCCCTGTCCGACTGCTCGTTAAGATCCATGTGGCCTACCACAGTTCCAGCCTACAACCGCCCGGCCCGGGCAACAAGGCCCCGCGGGCCAAATACCTCAAACCTCCAAAATGCGGTGCCCAAAGACGTTCAACACCTTCGTCCCGCCCCGGTTCGTCACCCTCTGCTGGTCAGGACCGTAGAGGTGGACGTGCCCGTGCAGCCAGAGTGCCGGCTCGTGGCGGTCTATGAGCTTCAGGAAAGGGCCGAAGCCCACGTGGGCCGGGTCCTTGCGGTCCCCGAGTCCGAAGGGCGGGGAGTGGGTAACGAAGACGGTCGGCCCCTGGCGGCCGAGGAGCCGGCGTTTCAGAATGCTCGCCGACAACGACAATGCCCTGCGGCCCATCTGGCCCTCCGTGTACTGGTTGGGGCCGCCGGAGTACATCGGCGAGCCGGAGAGGCCGGCGAAAGTTACCCGCTCCTCCCCGGTTCCAACCTCCAGTACCTTGCCGTCGAGGGGGATGCAGCCTCCCGGGTATTCCGGGCTGTCGGGGGCGGGGTCGTGGTTGCCGAGCACGTAATAGAGCGGGACGCCGAGGAACGTGACCACGTACTCCAGGTAGTCGAAGGGGAGGTCGCCGCAGGAGATGATCGCCTCGACCCCTTGCGCGTAGGAGTTCAGGCTCGGCCCGTGGAGTACCTGCTCCACCTGGTCGCTGATGCACAATATCTTCATGCCTGGCCTGGATCACCCCCGGCCGGAGCATACAGCCTTCGGATCGGACCGCGCCACCCACACTCAGACCGGGTGGCGGAAAACCACATCATGTTGTGTATACCTGCCCTATCGCGTCGAAGATGTAGACTGTATCATGCCTACCGCGCCGTCCCAGAGAGAGCCGGGTCGGCGCCAGAGTTGGCTGAAGGAGGGGGAAGAACGGACCCATGAGACGGTTGCTCGCATCGGGCCTGGCGCTCGCGGTGGCGGTTCTGGCCGTGACGACTTTCGCAAGGACCCCGGCGGCGGAGACCGCGGAAGGGGTGCTCGAGGCCTGCGGGCCGGGGAAGCAAAAGATCTACGCCCGCGACCTGCCCGCCGCGGTCGTGAACCCGGAGCGTTGCCCGGTCGCCGGACGGGAGATAGAGGACGGAGGGGTGGGCAGCGTGGTCCCTCCCCGCGGCGAGAGCGTACACGCCGAGGTCCTGACGACGACCGGCGCCGAGGAACTGGAGATAGGGCGCCGCGAGGACGGCACTATAGAGCTCGGTTCCGTCGGGGAAGACGCCGGGGTCGCCGGGGACTTCGCGAAGGCCGTCGGCCCGGGCGAGTGCTCGGACCCTGAGTTCACGGACGGTGAGCGGCGGGTACCGGAGGACTCGGCGCTCCTATATGAGATCAACAAGGCGTCCACGCCCCCCGAGCTGAGCACCAGGGACGCCGTCGGCGCCATACGCCGCGCCGGGGCCCGAGTCGTGAACACGGAGAGCAACTGCCGCATGGGAGACCGCGTCCCCGCGGGGCTGGACTACGGGGGCAAGACGAATCAGAAGGCGAACGTGGACGGGTTCAGCTGCAAAAACAACGACGAGAACAGCGTGGTCGCCTTCGGGGACCTCCCGAGCGGCATCCTGGCCGTGACCTGCAACTGGGGCATAGTCGGGCCCGGCTACGACGAGACCGTCGCCTCGGATATCAAGGTCAACAAAGGGGACGTCCAGTGGACCACGAGCCCGGGCTCCCGGTCGTGCCGGGGGATGTGGGACCTTGAGGGCGTCATGACCCACGAGCGCGGGCACACCTTCGGCCTCGGCCACGTCTCGGAGACGGGCCACGGCAACCTCACCATGAGCACCAACATAAACGGCGCGTGCCAGATGGCCGAGAGGACCCTTGGCCGCGGGGACGTCCTCGGCCTCGGCAATAAATACCGCTGACGCTTCGCCCGCGGTTCCCCGCCGCGTCGAACGGGTAACTACGCCGTAGACGCGGGAGGTAGGACGTTGGCCGGACCGGAGACGCCGAAGCTCATGGTGGACGTCGTCATCCCTTCCGGGGAGGGAATCGTCCTGATCCGGCGCGCGGGCGACCCCTTCGAGGGCCAATGGGCCCTACCGGGCGGCTTCGTCGAGGTGGGAGAGACGGTCGAGACGGCCGCCGCCCGCGAGGCGGCCGAGGAGACGGGCCTCGCCGTCGAGCCCGCCCGCCTCGTCGGCGTCTACTCCGAACCTGACCGCGACCCCCGCGGCCACAACGTCAGCATAGCCTTCCTCGCCCGCATCGTCGGCGGGGACCTCGTCGCCGCCACCGACGCCGCCGAAGTCTCCATCCTCGACCCCGATTCGGTCGAGCTTGCCTTCGACCACCGCCGCATCATCGCCGACGCCACGGGAGGGCCGGCGGTCGGGCTCGCCTAGCCTTGTAGGAGACCACGTTTCCCTACTATGAGGTCTGGGATCGAACTTTGCACCGAAGTGGCCTTCTGGAACTTCGTGCCGAGGGTTCTCGGAAGTTGAGGATGACCCGCCCGTCCAGGTAAAAGTTCGGCAACGCTTCGGTTAAGAAGATCGTCTTGGCATGGCGCAAAGACCCTCAAGCCCCGTAAAGTGATTGCCGACCGGAGGGGTATGGTCCGTCGAAGGGAGCGAGTTGCGAGAGGTGCAGGGTGCTTCGTAAGGGGACGCCTCGCTTCGGTGTACGGCGCCCGCGAGGGAAGGTGGCCCCGTGAGGGGTGGTTTGCCCTTCCAAGCGAGGAGGCTCCTGGGTACGACCGCCGCCGGGGTCTTCAGCACGTTCTTCGGGCTTACCCTCACCCTCCTCCTCGTCGCGGCAGTGGGCTTCTCGGCCTTCCAGCTGGAAGAAGGTGCCTGCTACCCTAGACCGGGTCTCACGAACGGGAGCGCCGGCTACGGGCAGACGGAGTTCTCGTTGCTGCCCTTGGGCGTCCGTTGCACGTGGCGGGCCGGGGACGGCTCGGTCGCGGCCACGGCCTTTGAGCCCGTGGGCTACGCCTTTGGGTGGGCGCTCACCGCCTTCGTCGCCCTCGGAGTAGCGATGCTCGTTCTCGTCGCCCTCCTCGTCGCCGCAAGGACGAGGAGCCGCGGGCACGGCAGGCTTCCCTCCGCGCTCTTCGGGACCCTCTCCTTCCTCGCCCCGCCCCTCGGGGTGCTCCTGGCGGCGACCGCCAAAGAGCCGAGGGTAGAAGCCGACCCAGTTCGTCGGGGGCCCGGGCGCCCGTTGCTCTTGGCGGGCACGCTGACGGTATGGTCCATGGGATTAGTCGCCACGACTGTCTTATTTGCGATCTTCTTCTTGGTCTTCGAGACCGAGAAGGTTAACGCCGTGTGCGACGTGCCGCCCTCCGCCGCGAACCGGCAGTGGCCGGTGGGAAGCTCGCCCCCGCGGGGTGACATGGGAAGCCTCACGCTAAGGGTCGAGGACTCGCCCCTGCCCTTCGTGAGGCGCTGCATCTTCGCGGACGCCTCAACCGGCGAGGTCTTGGGGACCAGCAGGGCGGGCTTTGGGCCCCTGCTGGTCGCCGCGTACGCGCTCCTTGCGGTCTTGGGCTCCGTGGCGCTCGTCGCCCGAAGCACTGAGGGGCGGGGGAGGCGGTCAGCGATGCTGTACGTCGTCGCGACGCTCGTGACGCCGCCCCTCGGGCTCCTCCTAGCGGCGGTCCGAGGTCCTGCGCGTCGATAAGCTCATCGTGGGCGGGCGATCTCTAGGCGTAGACGACCTTATTCACCCAACCTCGTAGAAGTAGAGTTCTGCGAACTTCGCCTTGAGGGGGTTTTAAGAAGTTCATCCCCCGACGGCGCCGTGCTAGGCTAGCCGGGTGCCGAACAGGATCTCGATCTCGGGCCCCATCGTGCGCAAGGCCGCGCTGATCGTCGCCGCTATGTTGGTGGCCATGCTTCCGTTGGCGGCCTGCGGCGGGGAGGGAAAGGGGGACGGGGCCGGCGCGCCCCCGCCGGGCGAAGGAAGCGGATCCGCCGGTCCCTCCCCCGGCGCCACCCCTCGTTCCGAAAGACCCAACGTGGTACTCGTCCTCGCCGACGACCTCGACGGGAGCGTCTTCGAGGATTCGACCCTCGACGCAGCCTGGGAGCCGCAAGGGATAAGCTTCACCAACGCCCTGGTCACCACCTCCCTGTGCTGCCCTTCCAGGGCCTCGATCCTCCGCGGCCAGTACGCCCACAACACCGAACTCTGGAACAACGACAACTCCGAGTGGCACGGGGGCGCAGAGTACTTCCGCGAGAGCGGCCTCGAGAAGGAGACCCTCGCCACGCTGCTGCAGGAGAGCGGCTACGAGACCTGGTTCGGCGGCAAGTACCTGAACGGCTACGAGGAGGCGGGCGGGTGGGAGGGCTACGTGCCGCCCGGTTGGGACCATTGGCGGGCCTACCTCAACCCCCTGATCTTCTCGAAAGACGGGGAGGTCTCGGACGTCGATGGCCACTACACCGACAGGCTAGCCGAGGAGGCCGCGGCGTTCGTCGAGAGCAGGGAAAACTCGTCCAAACCGTTCTTCATGGAGCTGTCCACCTTTGACACCCACGAGCCCTTGGAGATCCCGCCGCGCCACGCCGAGGCCTACCCGGACGCCCGGGCGCCGAGGCCCCCCTCCTTCGGAGAGGAGGACGTCTCGGACAAGCCCCGGTGGGTCCGCGAGGGGCGTCTCGCCGGTAGACCGATCTCCACCGGCGTCGCCGCTCGGATCGACGAGCGACACGCCGCCCGGATGCGCAGCGCCTTGACCTTGGAGGACCTTAGCAGGAACCTGACGGACGCCCTGCGCGGCGCGGGGGAGCTCGACGAGACCTACATCATCCTCACCTCCGACAACGGCTTCCAGCTTGGCCTGCACGGCACGCAGGCCCAAAAGTCCACACCCTACACCGAGTCACACGAGGTCCCGTTCGTCGTGAGGGGCCCGGGGGTGCCGGGGGGCTCCTCCTTTCCCGACCTTGTCGCCAACACGGACATAGCCCCGACCACGCTGGACCTCGCCGGCCTAGAGGTGCCGGGCTGGATGGACGGCAGGAGCCTCTCGCCCTTCCTGGACGGCTCCGCTCCCGAGGCGTGGCGAGAGTCGCTGCTGATCGAGGGCGCGAAGAGCGGCAGCCCCAAGAGGCCCGCCTACTCCGGCGTCCGGCGGGAGGACGAGGTGTACGTCCGGTACGAGACCGGCGAGGAGGAGTACTACGACCTCGGGGAGGACCCGCACCAGCTCGAGAGCAGCCCCGAGGACGCCCCGGAGTCCATGCGCAGCGACCTGGAGGCCCTAAGGGGGTGCACCGGCGAGGACTGCGAGGGGGCCGAGAACCCCTGAGAAGCTTGCCGTGGCGGTGGGTAGAGCCTAAGTCGCCCGAGCGCGTGGAAGGGGCGTTCTCAGAACTTACCCCGGAGGGGGTTCTAAGAAGTTCGTCCTAGTCTGGGCGGGCCAGTCCCCCGACCTCCACTATCGCGACGTGCTCGGGCAGAACCTGGTCCGACTTGCGCAGGGCCGCCTCTAGGCGCCCCCGGTCTGTCACGTAGATCTCCACCCTGTTCTTGGTGATGTTTATGTCCGAGTCCGCGCGGATGCCGAGCTCTTCGACGATGCGGTGGGCCTCGTTCTGGGCGGCGCTCAGCTCCTCCATGCTCGCCTCGACCGTCCTGACCTCGACGTGGCCCTCCAGCGGCGTGCACCGAACGTAGGGGCGGACCGTCTCCTCCCCGTCCCTCGTGAAGTAGGCGATCACGCGGAACCGCGACCCGTACTCGATCTCGAGGTCCGCGAAGGTCTCCCGCTCGTTCTTGTCCAGCTTGGCCCCCAGCCTCCCCGCGTCGTCCGCTAGGGCGTCCTGACGCTGGAACTTCTCGACGGAGATGCCCTCCTCCCTGGCGGCCCAACTCTCCTCCGGGAAGACCTTGCGGTCGACCGTCGGCTGAGTCAGCTCAGCGGGGCAGGGGGAGGGTTCGGCGGAGCCTGACTCGCCACCGGCGTCCACGCTCGGCGGCGGGCCGCACGCAGGCGCCAAGGCGGTGAGTCCGACGGCCACCAAGGCGACGATCCTGAAGCGCCTCATCATCGGACCATCTTATTCCTATTCACCCACCTTCGGGTAAGGTGGTTTCTCCGAAATTGGCGATGAGTGAAGGTAAGGCTTCCGGTAGGATCACTCCGTCAACCGAAGGAGGGGAGCCTCTCTTGATCATCGTCGCTGGGCACTTGCTAGTCGGTCCCGAGGAGCGTAGCGCGTACCTAGGGGGATGCGTGGACGTGGTGGAGCAGGGCCGGCGAGCACCCGGGTGCCTCGACTTCTCGATCGGGGCCGACCTGGTGGATCCCGGACGGATCAACATCTACGAGCGGTGGGAGTCTAGGGAAGCGGTGGAGGCGTTCAGGGGCGAAGGGCCGAGCGGAGAGCAAGGCACCCAGATCCTCGCTGGAAACGTTGCCGAGTACGACGCCGAGAACGAGCGCAACCTGTTCTGAGCCGGCTACTCTTTCTATTCACGCTACTGCGGGTAAGAACGGTTCTCGGAAGTCCTCGAGCACGCAGGAGGGGGCCGGACGGTGTGTCCGGCCCCCTCTGGTGTTGAAGTTAGGCTCTCCGTTTAGGGAGACTCGACGCTACCGCCCTGCCCCGGCCCGCCCGGTCGGGTCGACGATCTCGTCGCCGTGGCCCAGGTGCCGCTCGAGGTCCTTCTCGGCCACGAGCTGACGCTCGCCCCCGTGCTCGATGAGGACCCTGCCGTGGGGCTCGAAGAGACCCTCCGGGGGCTCCTGCGCGGAGAGCTCGGCCCCGGTCGCGCGGGCGGCCTCGGCGGCGCCCGCGGTCCCCTCGGCGGACTGGACGGAGGAGGTCACGAACTCGTCCACGCCCTTGTCGTAGTAGACGACGTCGCCCGCCCCCGCGCCCGTGATGTCTATGACGTCGCGCCGTCCGTCTTGGGCATCTACCTCGTCGGCCCCGGGGCCGCCCCTCAGGGTGTCCGCGCCGGTGCCGCCCACGATGAGGTCGTCGCCGTCCTGGCCCTCTAGCCGGTCGCCCCCGCCCTCGCCGTAGAGGGCGTCGTGGCCCTGCTGGCCTACCAAGCGGTCGGAGCCCGTGCCGCCGAGGGCCTTGTCGCCCCATCCGGCCTCGTTGCCGCCCCACACCGTGTCGCCCCCGCCCCTGCCGTGGACGAGGTCCGCCCCGCCGTAGGCGTGGATGGTGTCCGCCCGGTCCGTGCCGCGCAGCACCTCGCCGGCGTTCGTGCCGGGGATGGTGGCCGCCAGCGCTGCCCCCGAGCCGACCACCACCATCGCCAGCGACGCCGCGGCCACCTTGATGCCCCTGGACTTCTTGCCCTTCTCCGTCATCTCCGACTCCTTCTGACCCGGCCTTATCCGGGCCTCCCCGGGGCCGCCGATCGGCCCCTTCGGGAACGAGTTTCGCGCCGCAGGAGCGGTGCGCCATCACGCAAATGAGTGATATCCGAAGGGTGTAGCCGAACCGTTACCGGGGCGTCGCCGTCCTGTTACCGGAAGCCAACAAGAGCGCCATCTTCGCCCAACATCGCGGAAGGATAGAATCCATCGAACTTCGCCCGTAGGGGGTTCTGGGAAGTTCGTCACGGACTTCCTCGGGTCTAACCCTTTTGGGGTAGGCGAAGATCACCCTTTTGGGGGAAGCGCCGCCGGCGGCGGCTCGTCTACTGTGCCCTTGCAAGGTTCAAACGGGGCACACGAGGGGCGCTCGCCCTCCTACCCCACAACTCGAGGACGGAGGAAACGGATGCGCAAGATGGCGACGCTCGTGGGGATGGTGGCGCTGATGATCATGGTGCTGGCCCCCGTGGCGATGGCGGTCAACAAGCAGTGCACCAACGACCCCTGTTGGGGGACCAACTACCGCGACACCCTCTACGAGCGCGGCGGCCGCGGGGTGCCCGACACGATAACAGGCCGCCGTAGCGGCGAC
>CADCUT010000143.1 GCA_902805975.1 uncultured Rubrobacteraceae bacterium
TCTCTACACAAGGAGCGACCAGACTCATGGATCGACGTGGAAAAGTGCTCATCACCGGCGGCGCGGGGTTTCTCGGCATCAACCTCGCCAGGCACCTGCTCTCCCGCGGCTACGAGGTAGCTTCCCTGGACCTCGAACCCTTCGACTACCCCGAACGCGGCCAGGTAGAGGAGCTTACCGGCGACATCCGCGACAAATCCTTTGTGGACCGCGCCGTCGCGGGCGCGGACTTCGTGGTCCACACGGCGGCGGCGCTGCCCCTCTACTCGGCGGACGACATCTACACCACGGACGTCGAGGGCACGCGCAACGTGCTCGACGCCTCTCTACGCCACGGTGTGCAGCGAGTCGTGCACGTCTCATCGACCGCCGTCTACGGGATACCGGACCATCACCCGCTCTACGAGACCGACAAGCTTGAGGGTGTCGGACCGTACGGGCAGGCCAAGATCCAGGCCGAGATGGTCTGCCTGGAGTACCGCGCGAAGGGCCTTACGGTCCCGATCATCCGTCCCAAGTCCTTCGTGGGTCCCGAGCGCCTGGGGGTCTTCGCGCTGTTCTACGACTGGGCGCACACGGGTCACGACTTCCCCATGATCGGCTCGGGCAACAACCGCTACCAGCTGCTCGACGTCGAGGACCTCTGCGACGCCATCGCGCTCTGCCTCACGCTGCCCGAGGAGCAGGTCGACGACACCTTCAACATAGGAGCCGCGCAGTTCACCACGATGAAGGAGGACTACCAGGCCGTCCTCGACGAGGCTGGGCACGGCAAGAAGATCCGGGGCTTCCCCGCGGCCCCGGCCATACTCGGCCTGCGCGTCCTCGACCGCCTCGGCGTCTCCCCCCTCTACAAGTGGGTCTACGAAACGGCCTCCAAGGACTCCTTCGTCTCCATAGAGAAGGCGCAGACACAACTAGGCTACGCCCCCAAGTTCTCCAACAAGGAGGCGCTCCTCAGGAACTTCCGCTGGTACCTGGACAACCTCAAGGCCTTCGAGAACGCCTCGGGCGTCTCGCACCGGGTGCCGTGGAAGCAGGGCGCCATCGGGCTGCTCAAGCGGTTCTTCTAGGACCTTTTGGGGGAGATTTGTCTACTGGAGGTATGTTTTTTCGGGCTGAATCCAGAAAAGGTGATCCAGACCACAAAACTACAGCGTATGATAGAGAGGCGGGCCGGCATAGCTGCGATATTTATCGCTCTTCAGCTGCTTTCACGTCAACGAAGCACCGGCCCGCACCTCCTATGACCTGCACCATTACCGAATGGTTACGCGCCGTCAGAGAGAATTGACGGCTACGGGATAAAGAGGCACCGCCCCCAACCTTAGTTGTGGCGGAGGCCGGAAAAGAGGGGGGCGGGGTTGTGTACCCCGCCCCCCTCGATCTCTGCGCCTCGGGTCCTTACAGGACGTCGACGAAGAGCACCACGTCGCCGTTCCTCAGAACGTCGATCGCGACGACATCGTCGATGTCGACGTCGTTGTTGTTGAGAACATTCTTGATGATCTCGACGTTGTTGTTGTTCAGGCTGTTGTTCAGGAAGTCCTGCAACACGGCTATGTCCGTCTTGTTGTTGTTGAGGACGTTGTTGAGCACCCGGTTGTTGTTGACCGAATCCTCGACGTTAACCACCCGCACGTCGGTGATCGCGAGATCGTTCAGCACGTTGAGCTGGCCGATCTCGACGTTGACGTTGTTCAGCGCGCTGACGAGGTTGCCGGTGTTGATCTGGGTCGGCTGCGCGAACGCCGGGCCAGAGAGGCTAAGCATCATGGCGCCAGCAGTCAGACCGGCAGCTAGCCGTACTTTCGTCTTGCTCTTCACTTGTGTACCTCCACGGAGGTCGCTTTCACGTCCCCAGGCTTCTACCCGCCCCGGCAGCCGTGTAAACGTGCTGTAACATTCTTTAGAATCGTTAAGCTGGATGTTCTAGAGACCGGGCGGCGTCCCGGTCAACCATCCAGATCGGGCCGCCGGGCGGTCGGACGAGTTTCGCGGGGTACGCGCGCGGGTCCGCGTCGCCCTCCAGGATCTGCGCGAGGGCCTCGGATTTGCCCTCGCCCGCGACGAGGAAGACGACCCGCCGCGCGACGTTCAGGACCGGGGCGGTCAGCGTGAGACGGGTGGTCTCCAATTTGGGCACCGGGTTGGCGACGACGAGGCGGTCGGTGACTTCGAGGGCGGGGGTCTCGGGGAAGAGGCTCGCCGTGTGCCCGTCCCCGCCGATGCCGAGCATGACGAGGTCGAGGGCCGGAGGTTCCCCTCCGAAAAACTCGTTCAACTCATCTTCGTAGGCGGCGGCGGCCTCTTCGGGCGGCAGCTCGCCCTGCATGCGGTGGATGGGTCCAACGGGGACGCGGTCGAGGAGCGCCTCCCGGGCCATCCGGTAGTTCGAGTCCTCGTGGTCCGGCGGGACGGTGCGTTCGTCCCCGAAGAAGACGTGGACGTTGGGCCAGTCTACCCGTTGGGCGTGGTCGCGGGCGAGGACCTCGTACGTGGCCTTCGGGGTGGAGCCGCCGGCCAGCGCGACGGCGAAGCGCCCGCGTTCGGCTATCGCTTCTGAGGCCGCTTCCACGAGAGCGCGGGCGGCGGCTTCGGCGAGTCGTTCCGGGGACTCGAAGACCTGGACGTTCACAGGTCGAGGATCTCCACGGCCGAGCGGAGGGCGGCCTCGTATACCTCGTCGCGCCCGCGGAACTGGAGTTCTTCGCCGACGAGGACACCCAGGTCGAAGTGGCCGAGGTGGACCGTCCGTTCGGCCACGAGATCTTCGCCGCGCATCACCGTCGTCTTTACCTCGCGGTGCTCCCGGTGTCGCGAGATCTGGAAGCTGTAGTCGGCGGAGCGGAGCCTGACGCGCCTGAGCCTGGCATCCGGCGAGTCCGGCGAGAGGAAGACCTCGACGTCTCCGGAGGGGCCGTCGAACCCGATCCTGCGCCGGTCCCCGTCGCGGGCCATCCCTTTCGGGGTCCAGCCCAGGGAGGAGGCGAGCCAGCCGACGAGGAGCAGGACGCGGCACTCGCCGCCCGGGGCGTAGAGGACCTCCACGGACGCTATCTTTTCGAGCTCACCGGCGCGTTCGCGCGCGGCGAAGGCGTCGGCGAGAAGCGAGCGCCAGGGAGAGAGGCCGACCCACTGGAGGTCGCCCACGGCGGGGGCGCCCTCGCGTCCGACCAGCTCCGCCATCTCGCGCAGGGAGGCATCCCGGTGCTCGCGGGCGGCGGAGTCAACGATAACGCGGTCTGCCAGGTCGGCCATGGCGGCGAACTCGGGGGAGTGGGGCGAGAAGGCGCCGGGGTACCAGAGAAAAACAGGGAGGTCCGGTATCAGGAGCGGGCCGGCCATGCTCTCGAGGTGGTTGGCGGGCGGACCCTCGGCGTGGATGGTCACCTGCTCGGCGCACACCTGGGCGCCCCCGCCGCCCCTGACGTTGCAGAAGGCGGAGAGCTGGGCGTCCACGTTCCACTCGCCCTCGGGGTCCGAGATCAGGACGATGGCCCGCGCCGGGTGGCGCCCGGCGAGGTTCGAGACCGAGCGCGTTACCTCAGGGGCTGAGGCTTCGTCGGTCACCACGATCAGGTTCAGGACGCTGGAGCGCAGCGCGAGCGTGCCGTCCTCGTTGGCCCTGAGCTTGCCTAGCTCGCGCTCTATCTCGGCGACGCTCATCGGACCGCCGCCGGGGGACTCCCTCGTCTCCCCTATCATGGCCTCCTCCACTCCCGCCCGTCGCGTCCGAGCAGCTCGTCGGCCTCCCTCGGCCCCCAGGCCCCCGCAGGATAGAACTCGACCTTCTTCTCCTCTGCCCAGCGTCGCATCACGGGGTCCAGGATGCGCCACGCGCCCTCCGCCTCGTCCGCCCGGATAAAGAGCGTCGGGTCGCCGAGCATGAGGTCGAGCAGGAGCCGCTGGTAGGCGTCGGGGGCCTCCTCGAGGAAGGCCGTCCCGTAGAGAAGGTCCATGTTGACCGAGCTGACCTCGAAGCCCGCGCCGGGGACCTTCGCCCCGATCTTAAGGGAGAGCCCCTCATCTGGCTGGACGCGGACGACGAGCACGTTCGGCTCCAGGCCCTCGGTGTCGTCGCGGGCGAACGGCGTATGCGGCGAGGAGTGGAACTGGATGGCGACCTCCGTCGCCTTTTTGGGCATCCTCTTGCCCGCCCGCAAAAAGAACGGCACCCCGGCCCACCGCCAGTTGTCCACGAAGAGCCTCAGGGCCAGGTAGGTCTCCGTGACGGAGTCGGGGCCCACGTTCTCTTCCTCGCGATAGCCCGCGACCTCCTCGCCCCAGACCCAACCGGAAGTGTACTGGCCGCGCACCGCGTATTCTTCCACCCCGTCCTCCGGGATGGGACGCACCGCTTTCAGGACCTTCACCTTCTCCTCGCGCAGTGACTCGGCATCGAAGGCGACCGGCGGCTCCATCGCGGTGAGGCAGAGGACCTGCATCACGTGGTTCTGGACGATGTCGCGGAGGGCGCCGGCCTCCTCGTAGAAGGCGCCGCGGGTGCCGACGCCGATGTCTTCGGCGACCGTGATCTGGACGTGGTCCACGTAGTGCTGGTTCCAGATCGGCTCGAAGATCCCGTTCGCGAAGCGCAAGGCCAGGATGTTCTGGACGGTCTCCTTGCCGAGGTAGTGGTCTATGCGGTAGATCTGGGCCTCGTCGAAGTGGCGCCGGATCTCATCGTTGAGCTCCCGCGCGCTCTCGAGGTCCCGCCCGAACGGCTTCTCGACCACGAGCCTGGACCACCCGCCGTCCTCCCCCTCGTTCATACCCGCCTCGCCCAACCGCCCGACGATGGTCGGGAAGAGCGAGGGTGAGGCGGACAGATAGAAGGCCCGGTTCCCGAGCGTCCCCCGCTCGGCGTCCAGCTTCTTCAGAAAACCCTTCAACTCCTCATAGGTCTCAGGCTCTTTCGAGTCGCCCGGCAGGTAGAAGATGCCCCCGGCGAAAGAATCCCACACGTCGTCGCTGACCCCGCCCGAGACGTGCTCCTCCAGCGTCTCGCGCAGCTTCTGCCGGAACTCCTCGTGGCTCATCTCCGTCCGCGAGATGCCGACCACCGCCATCTCCAGCGGCAGCCGCCGCTGGGACGCGAGCTCGTAGAGCGCCGGCACCAGCTTCCGCGACGTCAGATCCCCCGAAGCCCCGAATATGACCATGACCCCAGGGTCGGGGACCCTCGGAAGACGCTGCTCGTCGCGCAGCGGATTTTGTAGGGCCTGCGTGTCCGCCACTACAAGCCTCCTACTTCTGCTCCTGCTCGGGATACTTCGTGCTCGCCTCCTGGATGGCGTGCCCGCCGAACTGCCCGCGCAGGGCCGCGAGGACCTTCATCGCGAACGAATCGTCCTGGCGCGAGGCGAAGCGGGCGAAGAGGGAGCCGGCGATGGCGTTGGCCGGCACGCTCTCGTCTATGGCCTCCATCACCGTCCAGCGTCCCTCGCCGGAGTCCTCGACGTAGCCGCGGACGGAATCGAGGTTCGCGTCCTGCTCAAAGGCGTTCTCAGCCAACTCGAGGAGCCAGCTCCTGACGACGCTCCCCTGGTTCCAGAGGCTCGAGAGCGCGCGCAGATCGTAGTCGTAGCGGCTTTTCTGGAGGATCTCGAACCCCTCGGCGTAGGCCTGCATCATCCCGTACTCGACCCCGTTGTGGACCATCTTGGCGAAGTGTCCGGCCCCGGCGTCACCGAGGTGCGCGTACCCGTTGGCCGGCGCGAGCGTCTGGAAGGCGGGCTCGACGTGCTCGAAGGCGTCCGCGTCGCCCCCGATCATGGTGCAGTACCCGACGTCGTAGCCCCATACCCCGCCCGAGACCCCGGCGTCCAGCCATCTGAACCCCGCGTTGCGAACCTCGCGGGCCCGCGCCACGGAGTCCCGGAAGTACGAGTTCGCCCCGTCCACGATGATGTCGCCCGCCTCGGCGTGCTTCATGAACTCCTGGATCATGTCGTCCGTCGTGTCTCCGGCCGGCAACATGCTCCACAAGACCCGCGGCGACTCCTGCATCGAGACGAACTCCTCGACGCTATAGGCGCCCTCGGCCCCGGCCGAGACCGCCTCGTCCACCTTTCCGGACGAGCGGTTGCCCGCGATCACGCGGTGGTCCCCCTTGTCCACCAGCCGGCGGGCCATGTTGAACCCCATCCGCCCCATGCCCCAGATACCGATGTCCATGCTGCTCCTCCCTCTGGTCGTCGCTAGGTATCAGGTTACAGGTTCGGGCATCAGCAATTACCTGATAGCTGAAACCTGATGCCTGAAGCCTAACTAACTAGCTGGCGTCCCTTGTTCTTGATCTCATCCAACATCTCGTTGAACGGGTCGGCGAACTTCTGGATGCCCTCTCGCTCCAGCACGTCGGTTACGTCCTCGTAGTCGAGGCCGGCCTCGCGCAGGTCGTCGAGGAGACGGACGGCGTCTTCCAGGCTCTCGGTGAGGACGGGCTCGATGTTGCCCTGGTCCTTTACGGCCTCTATGGTCTTTTTGGGCATGGTGTTGACGGTCTCGGGGCCGACGAGGTTGTCCACGTAGACGGTGTCCGGGTAGTCGGGGTTCTTGGTCGAGGTCGAGGCCCAGAGGAGGCGCTGGCGGGTGGCGCCCTGCTCTTCGAGGGAGCGCCAGCGGGAGCCGGAGAAGATCTGGCCGTAGACCCTGTAGGCGAGCTTGGCGTTGGCGATGGCGAGCTTGCCCTTGAGGTCTTCGCGGCCGAGCTTTTCGAGGCGGTCGTCGGCCTCGGCGTCTATGCGCGAGACGAAGAAGCTGGCGACGGAGCGGACGCCCGAAGGGTCGCCGCCGTTCTCGACCAGGCGCTGGATGCCCCGGATGTAGGCGCGGGCCACCTCGCGGTAGCGCTCCAGGGAGAAGATCAGGGTGACGTTTATGCTCTTGCCGCGCGAGATCATCTCCTCTATCGCCACGAGCCCCGGCAGCGTCGCCGGTATCTTGACGAAAAGGTTCGGCCTGTCGACCATGCCGTGCAGCTTCTCGGCCTCGTCTATCGTGGCCTGGGTGTCGTAGGCGATGTCCGGCTGAACCTCTAGGGAGACGTAGCCGTCCACGCCACCGGAGCTCTCATAGACGGGCGCCAGGACGTCGCAGGCCTCCTGGATGTCGGTGCCGGCGATCCCCCAGAACATCTCCTTCGGGTCGTCTGTATCCCTGGCGAGCTCCCGGAGCTGGTCGTCGTAGAGGTCGGAGCCGGCGACCGCCTTCTGGAAGATGGCCGGGTTCGAGGTGACGCCCACGATGCCGTCGTCGATCATGGCCTGCAGGCCACCGTTTCTCGTGTCGTCCCGCGATAGTTCGTCCACCCAGGGCGCCTGCCCAAGCTCTAGCATCTTCCCCAAACGCTCGTTCACTTCCGCCTCCTCTGGAGCCCGCAGCGAGGCCGTCTGTACGGCCCGTCTCGACAGTCTACACCGCCCCGTATAGACGGTCGCTTGTTACAAGAGGTCCTTACCTTGCCCGGCGCGTCGGCAAACACGCTCGACCTTGCTCCCAGGGCAACGTTTACCCCCGAGCCGGGAATCGGGTCACGATGAGGTCGGTATCCTCCCCGGAGCGGAGCGCTCGGGTCCCGGGACTACGGGCCCCCCTCTGCAGGACTCCCGCCATGCCCCCGCCGCGCACCGTCGGCGCTTTGGGCTGCCGCTCTCTTTCGATAGCGCCCAGGCAGCAACGGTTCTTCGTCCCCGGTGGGGCTCCCCCGAACGCCATGGAGGGCAGCAAGACCGGTGCCGCGATTGGGAGGAGCGTGTCTATTTGCGTGCTCAGCCAGCGGCGACTTCAGGTGAGTAACGTCCTCTGCGCCGAACTCGCGCACCCTCTCTCTGAGGGAATAGGCCGTCTGGCCGATGCGGTTGACGGTACCGGACGTTAATTTTTCTGAAGGGTTCGATTGGTTTCGAGAAGATATGCCGGTTGCGGGCATATCCGCAGAGCGAGGGTTACGGTGATGAGAGAGCAGCTTCACCCAAAAAGGGCCATCCGTAACCACACCGAGTTGGCCTGGCGGGCGTGGAGGGTCCTGCGCCAGAACGACGCCGGGGGCTGGACCAAACCCGGACCGACCCTCTACCCGCATCAGTGGAGCTGGGACAGTGCCTTTATAGCCATCGGCCTCGCCCAATTCGACCTCAGACGGGCCGCCCGGGAGCTCGAGACCCTCTTCGCCCACCAGTGGTCGAGCGGCAAAG
>CADCUT010000144.1 GCA_902805975.1 uncultured Rubrobacteraceae bacterium
CAGGCCGTCCAGCCGGCTGCAGGTCAGGACGTTCACGTTCGCCGCGCCTTCGAGGTCGCCCTTCTTGTACGTGTCCAAGCAGTAGCAGTAGCCCGAGCCGTCCATGCGGCGCGGTTCGTCGGCGAGGACGGGGGGGAGGTTCTGGGCGGCGGCCAGGTAGGGTTCCGGGGAGGATTCCTGGACGAGCCAGATCCAACCCGTCCTGAGGCCCAAAAGATCCGCCACCTGCGAGAGCGTGAACCGCAGCGCCTGATCCAGGTTGACCGAGCGGTTGAGCTCGCGGGCGATCCCGTTGAGCACCGAGAGCTCGTGGTTGAGCCTCTTGAGGTCCCCCGTCTTTTCTACGCTTGATGATTCGGACACAGCACCTTACCTCCTTCTGAAGTCTAGCAGCGCGTCTCCCAGAGGGGGACACGGCGCGGGCGTCCTGCTCGTGAGCGCGGCGCCCTGCCTCAGCGACCTGAACTCCCCTTGTAGGCTGAAGCGGGGAAGCTCCGCTCCCGGGAGATCTCACCGTCACGGGGCGCATAAACTAGCCGTTCGGGCGGTGTGTGGCGCGCCTGGCATATGTAGAGTAGATGAAACCCGCACGGCCAAGTAGAGAACGGTAGGGAGGACGCCATGATCGTGGAGTACATCCGCTACAGCATCCCCGAGGCCCGGCGCGCGGATTTCGAGCGGGCCTACGGCGAGGCCGCTGCGGCTCTCGACGACTCCGGGCACTGCCTTGGCTACGAGGTCTCCCGCGGTGTGGAGGAGCCTGCCAACTACGTGGTCAGGATCGAATGGGACTCTATCGAGGGCCACGAGCAGGGCTTCAGGAAGAGCCCAGGGTTCTCGACCTTCCTCGCGTCGGTCCGCCCGTTCTTCGGGGACATCGAAGAGATGCGCCACTACGAGGCGACTCCCGTCAGGAGCGCCTGAAGAGACCCGAGGAGGTTGGGAATGAGTGAGACGCCGGTGGGCGCCCATAGTTGCGTTATCAACCCGCGGCTCAAGGACGTCCAGGCGAGGCGGAGCCTTCCGGGCGGCAGGTACGGGCGTATGTTCCCGGGTCTCCCGTCCTGCGAGGTGGACGTGGAGAGCGCCGTGGGGCTGGGGCGGGCCGCCTCGCGCATGGACGCCACGCTGCCGGTCGTGGACGGGGCGCTCGAGAACCCGCGCATCCCGGCGGGCTTCGCCGTCCTCGGCCAGTTCATCGCCCACGACATCACCGCCGACCGGTCACTTCTGGCCGCGTACGCCTTAACCGAGAACCTCAGAAACGCGCGCGCCCCGAGGCTCGACCTCGAGTGCGTCTACGGGGATGGACCCGTGGGGAACCCCTATCTCTACGACAAGACCGACCCGGACAGGCTCCTGCTCGGCGCGAACGCCGCCGGGGAGCCGGCGGACGACCTTCCCCGCAACCAACAGGGGACGGCGCTCGTCGGCGATCCCCGCAACGACGTGCACCTGCTGATAAACCAGTTGCACGTGGCCTTCCTGAAGTTCCACAACCGGGTGGTGGACCATCTGCGGGGCGCGGGCGCGCCGGGCGGGGACGTCTTCGACGAGGCGCGCCGGCTCGTCCGCTGGCACTACGAGTGGGCCGTGGTACACGAGTTTTTGCCGCTGACGGTGGGCGAGGACCTCGTCGCCGGGATCGAGGCCGGCGGCAGGAAGTTCTACGAGCCCGGCGAGAACCCGGCCATACCCGTGGAGTTCTCCGACGCCGCGTACCGGTTCGGGCACAGCCAGATCACGCCGACCTACCGCCTGAACGACGCCTCGGAGGCGGCGACCATCTTTCCCGACTGCCTCGGCGGACGCCCCGTCCCCGCCTCGCGCGCCATCGACTGGTCCTGGTTCTTCGACGTTCCGGGGTCGGGGCACGGCCCCCAGCCCAGCCGCCGGCTCGTCGCCAGCCTGACGCACGCCCTGATCGACCTGCCCGAGCAGATCGTCGGCCACACCGAGATCCCCGAGCACCATTCCCTGGCCTCCCGCGACCTCCAGCGCGGCGCGGCCCTCGGCCTCCCCTCCGGCGAGGCGGTCGCCCGGATGATGGGCGTCGAGCCCCTCACCGCAGAAGAGCGCGGCCTCGGCCCCGACTGGACCGCCGAGACGCCCCTCTGGTACTACGTCTTCAAGGAGGCCGAGGCCCGCGCCGCGGGCGAGCACCTGGGTCCCGTGGGCGGCGGGATCGTCGCCGAGGTCCTGCTCGGGCTGCTTGACGCCGACCCCGGCTCGTACAGGAACGCCGAGCCGCGTTGGCGGCCCGAGCTTCCCTCTTCCCGGCCGGGGGACTTCACCATGGCCGACCTGGTCGTCTTCGCCGGTGGGTGAGGGGTGGCGATGAACGACGCCCCGGGGCGCGCCAAAGACCCCGAAGGGACGGTTGGTCGACGCCCACGGTTCGTGCGGCCCCAGGCGGCGCGCAACCTCACGGGCGAGCAGCGCTCCGAGGAGCGCGCGTCCACACCGCTGGAGCTCTTCTTCGATCTGTGCTTCGTCGTCGCCGTGGCGGCGCTCGCGCGGGGCTTGCACGACGAACCGAACCTCGGCGGGGTCTTGCGCTTCCTGGGCCTCTTCGTGCCGGTGTGGTGGTCGTGGATGATCTTTACGTGGTACGCGACGGCCTTCGACAACGACGACGTCCCCTACCGCGTGACGCTGTTCGCCGCCATGCTCTCGATGCTCGGCCTGGCCGCCTCCGTCGATGGGGTCGGCGTCGAGGCGGGTGACGCGGCCGGCTTCGTCCTAGCCTACGCGGCGATGCGTCTTCTGCTGACGGGCCTCTTCCTGCGGGCCCGTCGGCACGCGCCGGCGGGACTCCGGCCCTTCGTCGTCCGGTACGCCGCCGGGAACGGGCTCGGGGCTCTTATCTGGCTCTCTTCGCTGCTCGTACCCGAACCCGGAAGGTACGCGGTGTGGGCCGTCGGGCTCTTCGTGGAGCTGCTCGCCCCGATCCTGGCCGTCGGCACCCTCGACAACCCGCGGGTGAGCTTCCACCCGCGGCACATCCCCGAGCGCTACGGGCTCTTCACGATCATCGTGCTCGGCGAGTCGGTGCTGGCGGTGGCCCTCGGCACGGCCGACACGAACTGGGCCCCGACGGCGCTCCTGACCGCCACTTTGGGCTTCGTGGTGGCGGCCTGCGTCTGGTGGCTCTACTTCGACCACGTCGGGTCATCCGGGATCGAGCTCGGCCCCCGCCCGGCGTTCTATTGGGGCTACGGCCACCTCGCCGTCTACGCGGGTATCGCGGCCTTCGGCGTGGGCACCCAGCTGGCCATTGAGACGGCGGCCCAGACGGGCGCGGCCTCCGCCCTCGCGCTCGCATCGGCGGCCCCGACGGGCGGCGAATATGATCTCTGGTCGAGGTTGGCTCTGGCGGGCGGCGTCGCCCTTTACCTGGCAGGTATCGCCTTCGTGGACCGGGTGAACGAGGGGCCGGCGGGCGACCGCTCGGTCTCTGTCCGGCTCGCGGCCGCGGCCATCCTCGTCGCGCTGGCCGTCCTTGGCGCCCCCCTGTCGCCGCTTCTTTTCGCGGCGCTCGTCACCGCCGTAGTGCTCGCCCTGACCGTCCTCGAGGCCCTCCGCGAGAACCCGCAGGGGGCCTGAAGTTCGTCCTTGGCCCTCGACCGCTTTGGTATAGTTGCGCGGGGTTTGGAGAGGGAGGATGGTCTTTGACAGAGCGCCGGCCCAAAAGTCTCTCGGGGCCGGGCCGCGCGCGTCCGGTTGGCCGGTAGATCCTTGGGGGCTGAGGCCGGGAGGGCTTCGGCGGGATCCCTTCTGGCGGAGCTTGTGGTCTTCGGGATCAAGCAGGCGAGGGCCTGCCTGTTTCCTGGGATCTTTATCTCGATCCTGCTTCTCTCGAGCCACGTGCCGCTCTTCGGGCTGGCCCGCTACGACTTTATTTTTATCGGGGCGGTGCTGGCGCAGGCAGCTCTCGTGGCGTTTGGTGTCGAGACCAGGGACGAGGTGCTCACCCTCTGCGCCTTCCACGCTTTAGGCGTCGTGCTCGAGGTCTTCAAGACGAACCCCGCGATCGCGTCCTGGAGCTACCCCGAGCAGGGCTTCTTCGAGGTCTTCGGCGTCCCCCTCTACAGCGGCTTCATGTACGCCTCGGTGGCGAGCTACATGTGCCAGGCCTGGCGCCTCCTGGACCTTGACTTGAAGTACTATCCGCCGTACGCGCTAAGCGTGCCCCTGAGCGCCGGCATCTACCTGAACTTCTTCACCCACCACTTCATCCCGGACGGGCGCTGGATACTGGCGGTGGGGGTGGTCGCGATCTTCTTCCGCACCAAGATCCTTTTCACGGCGACCAGCAGGCGCCGGAGCATGCCGCTCGTGCTCTCGTTCGTGTTTATAGGGTTCTTTGTCTGGATCGCCGAGAACCTCTCGACCTACCTCGGGGCGTGGACGTACCCGGGGCAGGCCGCAGGCTGGGAGATAGTCTCGCTCCAGAAGTTCAGCTCCTGGTGCCTGCTCGTGATCGTCTCTTTCGTCATCGTCGCGGACCTGAAACACGCCCGCGCCGGGCGGCGGTCCTAGGAGTCGTCGCGCGATGCTTTCTTGCGCCGGTACCTCCTGCGGAGCACGAGCGCGAGTATCACGAGCGCCACGAGGGCCACGACGCTGAAGCCAAAGGACCTCGCCACGGCGAGCAACTCGCTCCAGTACTGGCCGAAGACGTAGCCGATGAGGGAGTAGGCGACGGCCCAGACACACCCGGCCGCCACGTTGTACGGGAGGAACCTGTAGTACTTCATCCTGGTGACGCCGGCGAAGAGCGGGGTCATGCTGCGCAGGCCGGGCCCGAAGCGCCCGACAAAGACCGTCTTGCCGCCGTGGGAGTCGAAGTAGCGCTCGACCTTCTCGAGGCTCTTCTCGTTTATGAGGAATTGGAGGAGCCGTATCTTGAGGATGCGGTAGATCAGGGGCCGCCCGCCTATCCTGCCGATCCAGTACACCGAGTTGTCCGAGACGAGCGCGCCCGCGAACCCGATGAGCATGACCAAAGGGAGCGCGGCCTGCCCGTTGTTGGCGAAGAACCCGCCCGCGAAGAGGACGATGTCCCCCGAGGACGGAAGGCCGAAGTTGTCGAGCGCGGCCCCGAGAAAGATGACGAGGTAGCCGTGCGCGAGAAGCAGGCCCGTGACGAAATCAAGGACCCCGCTTGGGGAGTCAGGGATGGACTGGAGGAAGTTGAGGATACTCTCCATGCGACCCGCGCTTTATACCACGCCCCGGCGCGAACCGGCGGTTGACGCGTGGGGGGCTGAGGTCTATGCTGCCCGCGTAAGTAGACAGGCGGCGGAGGGATGCAGGAAGCCGGTTCGAGTCCGGCGCGGTCCCGCCACTGTAACCGGGGAGCGAGCCCGAATGGGGCCACTGGCGGCGTAGAGGCCGTCGGGAAGGCCGGGGTTAGCCGAGATCCGGGAGCCAGGAGACTGGCCTTCCGCCCGCGAAATTCCTACCGGGGCGAGGACCCCGAGAAGGAGGACTCCATGTACAGGGCTCTCGGGCGACCGAACCTCTGGCTCCTGCCCGCGCTGGCGCTGGTGCTGCTTATGATCTTCGCCGTGCTCTTCGACAACGGCGCCCTGCTGGCACCCCTGCTCGGCGAGGCCGCCGGCAAGACGAACTACCTGCACGAGTTTTTCCACGACGGCCGGCACCTGCTCGGCGTCCCCGGCCACTAGACCGCAGATCGGAACCGGCATGCTCGGCACCTACCTCGGCCGCGGCGTGGCCGCCGGCCTCTTGGCGGGCCTGGCCGCCGGCGTCTTCGCGTATTTTTTCGGGGAGCCGCACGTGGACCGGGCGCTGGCCCTCGAGTCGGGCAACGCCTTCAACCAGGTCGTCGACCGCCCGACGCAGCGGCTGGGCCTCGTGGTCGCCGTCGCGCTCTACGGGGCCTCCGTCGGCGCGGTGTTCGGCCTCACCTTCGCCTCCCTGCGCGAGCGCATGGCCGCCCCCGACGACTGGAGCCGGTCTTTACGCCTCTCCGCCGCGCTCTTCGCGGGCCTGTTCTTCCTGCCCTTCCTGAAGTACCCCGCCGACCCCCCCGGCACGGGAGACCCGTCCGACATCGGCTTCCGGACGGTCGTCTACCTCGTCACGGTCGCGGTCTGCGCGGGCGCCGTTTTCGTCGCCTGGAACGTGGCCCGGACGCTCCGCGAGGGGGGGACCGGCACGCCCGCCCGCCAGGCGCTGGTCGGCGCGGGGCTTGTGGCCGTGCTGGCGGCGTTCTTCTTCGCCATGCCGCCCGCAACGTCCCCGGCGGGGTTCCCCGGCGACGTGCTATGGGACTTCCGCATGTCCGCCGTGGGCACCCAGGCCGTTCTCTGGGCCGGGATCGGCGCCGTCTTCGGGGCGCTCTGCGAGCGGACGAACCGGAAGGGGACCGCTTGAGGGGCGCTCTGCTAGTAGCCGGTACCCACTCCGACGCCGGCAAGAGCGTCGTGGTCGCCGGCCTCTGCCGCTGGCTCGCCCGGAAGGGAGTGAGGGTCGCGCCCTTCAAGGCACAGAACATGGCGCTCAACTCGTTCGTGACGCGGGAGGGCGCCGAGATCGGGCGCGCCCAGGCCATGCAGGCCGCCGCCGCGAGGATAGAGCCAGAGGCCGCCATGAACCCCATACTTCTGAAACCCTCCGCCGAGCGGACAACCCAGGTCGTCGTGCGCGGCAAGCCGTGGGCCACCGCGAGCGCCCGCAGTTACGGGGGGATGAAGCGGGAGTTGGCGCCGATCGTCCTCGACTCTCTAGAGGACTTGCGCTCGCGGTTCGACGTCGTCGTCTGCGAGGGAGCGGGGAGCCCGGCGGAGATCAACCTCAGAAAGAACGACCTGGCCAACATGGGCCTCGCCCGCGCAGCATCCCTCCCCGTCCTCCTCGTGGGCGACATCGACCGCGGCGGCCTCTTCGCGAGCCTGTACGGCACGCTCGCCCTTCTCTCCCCGGAGGACCAGGCGCTCCTCGCCGGCTTCCTGGTCAACAAATTCCGCGGCGACCCGGCCGTGCTGGAACCCGGCTTGCGCCAGATGACCGGGCTTACCGGCCGCCCCTTCTTCGGCACGCTCCCGTTCGTGCGCGGCCTTGGTATCGACGGCGAGGACTCTCTCGCCCTGGACGCCCCACGCCCGCTGAAGCCGCCGCTCGGCCGGGACGTCCTGCGCGTCGCCGTGGCGAGGCTCGGGCGCATCAGCAACTTCACGGACTTCGACGCCCTCGCCCACGAGCCCGGCGTCTCCGTGCGCTTCACCGAGTCTCCTGGGGAGTTGCTCGACGCCGACCTCGCGGTCCTGCCCGGCACCAAGGCGACCGTGGATGACCTCCGGCTTCTTCGTTCCCGCGGCCTGGACCGGGCCTTCGCCGAACGCGCCCGGCTGGGCCTGCCGACGCTCGGCATCTGCGGCGGCTACCAGATGCTCGGGGGGAAGATCGTAGACGGCGTGGAGAGCAACACGCCGCGGGTCCCGGGCCTCGGCCTCCTGCCCGTGGAGACGACCTTCGAGCCCGGCAAGGTCCTCGCCCGGCCCGAAGGGTCGGCGCCGGGGTTCGGAGACGCGCCCGTCTCGGGGTACGAGATCCACCACGGCAGGACCCGTCTCCTCGACGGCACCCCCCTCTTCGTCACCGGGACCGGAACGGAAGGCTGCCGCGCCGGTGCTATCCTCGGCACCTCCTGGCACGGCGTCCTGGAGTCCGACGCCTTCCGCCGCGCCCTCCTCGCGTGGGTCGCCGCCGAACGCGACCTCGACTGGCGTCCGGGCGAGGAGACCTTCGCCGCCGCCCGCGAGGCGCAGCTAGAGAGGCTCGGAGACCTCGTGGAAGAGAACGTGGACGGGGAGGCGCTGCTGAGAGTCGTGGAAGACGGCGCGCCGTCGGGGCTGCCGATCTTGGGGCGTCAGGCATCAGGTTTCAGGCATCAGGGGAGCGGCTACGGGATGGGCGCTGCGCCGGCGGAGCAGGGATCAAACGGAGAGATCCCGAGGCACGACCCGGTCGGACCGGCGAGACCCAACTTTGATGCGAACGGACCCGAAAACCTCGAACCTCAGAACCTGAAACCTGTAGCCCGAAGCCTGATGCCTTCTGGAAAGCCGAAGCCTGATGCCTGAGACCTTACTTTTCCTGACCACCGCCGACACCGAGATCCTGGCCGCCGCCAGGGCCGCGGAACGACTCCCCGACGGCTTCCCGACCGTCCGCTGCGCCAACCCGGTCGCGCTGGAGGACCGGGCGGCGTTCCTGGACGCGGAGCTGCCGGGCGCGCGGGCCGTGATGGTGCGCCTGCTCGGCGGACGCAAGGCGTGGACCGAGGGTTTGGAAGACCTGCGCCGGCGCTGCGCTGGGTCGGGCACCCCCCTGCTCCTCTTTGGCGGCGAGGCGGAGCCGGACGCGGAGCTTACAGCCCTCTCGACGGCGCCGTCCGGGACGGTTCTTGAGGCGTTCGAGTACCTGCGCCTCGGCGGCGTGGCGAACACGGAGAACCTCCTCCGCTTTACCGCGGACACGGTCCTGATGGAGGGCTACGGCTTCGAGCCGGCGGCGGCCATGCCGGAGGTCGGGGTCTACCACCCCAGCCTCGCGAATGGGTCTTCGGTCGAGGACCTGCTGGCGATGCACGACCCCGAGCGCCCCACCGTCGGCGTCGTGTTCTACCGGGCGCACTGGATGGGGGGCAACACGGCCTTCGTGGACGCGCTGGTCGGGGCGCTGGAGGAGGCCGGGGCGAACGCGCTTCCGGTCTTCGGGTACTCGCTGCGGGCCGACGCGGACGGGTCTGTGCCGGCCCTGGAGCTGGTGAAGGACCGGGTGGACTGCCTGGTGACGACCGTGCTCGCAGGCGGCGGCTCGAACGCCGGCGACGCCCGCAGGGACGGCTCGCCGGAGGAGTGGCTGGAGTGGGAGGTCCCGGCGCTCGCGGGGCTCGGCGTGCCGGTCTTGCAGGGGATCTGCACGACGGGCTCGCGCGAGGCGTGGCTCCACTCGGACGCGGGCCTCTCGCCGCTGGACACCGCCTGGCAGGTCGCCATCCCCGAGTTCGACGGGCGCGTCATCGGGGTCCCCTTCTCCTTCAAGGAACGCCAGGCCGAGGATTCACCCGTGGGCGCCCCGCTGACCCTCTACCACGCCGACCCGGAGCGGACCGCCCGGCTCGCCGGCCTCGCGACCCGCTTCGCCAGCCTCCGCCGCGTCCCGAACGCGGAGAAAAAGGTCGCCGTGCTGCTCTCCAACTACCCCACAAAACACTCCCGCGTCGGCAACGCCGTGGGCCTCGACACGCCCGTGAGCGCCATAAGGCTGCTCTCGGCGATGCGGGACGCGGGCTACGGGGTGAACGGCGTCCCTGAGGGCGGCGATGAGCTGATCCACGCCCTCATCGCCGCCGGCGGCCACGACCTCGAGTTCCTGACCGGCGAACAGTTGTCCGGCGCGGCCGGCCGGCTCGACACGGCCCGCTACGCGGAGTGGTTCGCCCGGCTGCCGAAAGGGTTGCGGGACGAGGTCCGGAGACACTGGGGCCCGCCGCCGGGAGACCTGTACGTGGACGGTGGAGACTTCGTCGTCGCGGGCCTCTCCTTCGAGAACATCTTCGTCGGCATCCAGCCGCCGCGGGGCTTCGGCGAGAACCCCATAGCCATCTACCACGACCCCGACCTCCCGCCGACCCACCACTACCTCGCCGCGTACTGGTGGCTTATAGAGGAGTTCGGCGCCGACGCCGTCGTCCACCTCGGCAAGCACGGAACTCTAGAGTGGCTGCCGGGAAAGTCGCTCGGCCTCTCGGCCGCCTGCGCCCCCGACGCGACCTTGCGCGACGTGCCGCTCTTCTACCCGTTCGTCGTCAACGACCCGGGCGAGGGGACCCAGGCCAAACGTCGGGCTCACGCGACGGTCGTGGACCACCTGATCCCCCCGATGACCCGCGCCGATACCTACGACGACCTGGCCAAGCTCGAACAACTCCTGGACGAGTACTACCAGGTCGAGACCCTCGACCCCTCCAAGCTCCCCGCCATCCGTGTGCGCATCTGGGAGACTTTGCGCGACGCCGAACTCCACCGCGACCTCGGCGTCGAGGAGCAGCCCGAGGAGTTCGGCGACTTCCTCAACCACGTCGACGGCTACCTCTGCGAGATAAAGGACCTCCCGATCCGCGGCGGCCTCCACGTCCTCGGGGAGACGCCCGAAGGGGAGCCCCTCCGTCACCTCATAGCCCAGATACTGCGCATCGGTGCCGGACACACGTCCGGTTTGCGCCGCGCCATCGGCGGCGCCTACGGCCTCGACGAGCGGAGTTTGTCGGAGAACGGCGGCCTGCGGGCCGAGGCGCCGGCGGCGCTCGTGGAACGGTTCCCAGGGCTCGTGGCGACGGGGTCGGACCTGATCGAACGCCTGGAGGAGGCCCAGCAGGCCCTGGTGGCTGCGATGGAGGAGCAGGGCTGGGTGCCGGAGACGGCCGGGAGGATCTGCGAGGAGACTTTGGGCGTCTCGGATCCCGGCGTGGAGCGGACCTTGCGGTTCGCGGCGGAGGAGGTCGTGCCGCGGCTGGCGCGGACGCCCGAGGAGATGGAAAACCTGCTCGGCGGCCTGGGCGGTGGGTACGTGCCCGCCGGGCCGTCCGGCTCGCCGACGCGCGGGCTCGTCAACGTGCTGCCGACGGGACGCAATTTCTACTCCGTTGACCCCAAGGCGCTGCCGAGCGCGCTCTCGTGGGAGGTGGGGCAGGGGTTGGCCGGTGACCTCTTGGGGCGGTATCTGGAAGAAGAGGGCCGTTACCCGGAGACCGTCGGCATCGTGGTGTGGGGGACGGCGGCGATGCGGACCCAGGGCGACGATATCGCGGAGGTACTCGCGCTGCTCGGCGTCAGGCCCGCGTGGAACGAGGAGTCGCGGCGGGTTACGGGGTTAGAGGTGGTCCCGCTGGATGAGCTCGGGCGGCCCAGGATCGACGTTACCGTCAGGATCAGCGGCTTCTTCAGAGACGCTTTTCCGAACCTGATCTCCCTCATGGACGACGCTTTTACCACCGTCGCCAACCTCGACGAGCCCGACGAGATGAACTTCGTCAAAAAACACTCGGGCGAGGAGAGGCGCAACGGGGCGGACGAACGCCGCTCGACAACGCGCATCTTCGGCAGTAAACCTGGCGCCTACGGGGCCGGGCTCCTGCCGCTCATGGACGCGCGCAACTGGCGGGACGATGCGGATCTGGCCGAGGTCTACGCCGTGTGGGGCGGCTACGCCTACGGCAAGGGGCTCGACGGCGTCGAGGCGCGGGGGGCGATGGAGGACAACCTCAGGCGGACGGAGGTCGCGGTAAAGAACGTGGACAACCGCGAGCACGACCTCTTCGATTCGGACGACTACTTCCAGTACCACGGAGGCATGATCGCCGCCGTCCGCGCCCTCACCGGCCGCGACCCGAAGGCTTTTATCGGGGACTCGGCGGACCCATCGAGGGTAAAGACGCGGACGCTCTCGGAGGAAGCGCGGCGCGTCTTCCGCTCCCGCGTCGCCAACCCGAAGTGGATAGAGGCCATGCAGCGCCACGGCTACAAGGGCGCCTTCGAGCTCTCCGCCACCGTCGACTACCTCTTCGGCTACGACGCAACCGCGAACGTCGTCGAGGACTGGATGTACCGCGACGTGACGCGCAAATACGTCCTCGATAGAGGAGTCCGCGACTTCATGCAGCAGTCCAACCCCTGGGCCCTGCGCGCCATAGGCGAGCGCTTGCTGGAAGCGGCCGAGCGCGGCCTCTGGTCCGAGCCCGACCCGGAAGACCTCCAGGCGCTCAAGGCGGCGTACCTGGAGAACGAGGGAATGCTGGAGGAGAAGACGTGAGAAGCCTGTGGACGAACCCACCAGTTCGTTACGCTTTAATTATCGTTCTGCTCGTGCTCTTTGGCCTTCTCACACGGCAGCTCCTGGAGGTGATCTTCGGGTCCGATCTGCTGTTTACGGCCCTGGTGGTCGTGCTCTCGGTGGTGGGAGCTGTCCTGCTGATCAGGGCTTACCGCAGAAGCAGTAACTCATGAGCGCGCCATACCAATTCTCCGTCATCGTCGGGCAGCGGCGTCTTGATCTCGGGAGGCTGGCGTGAAGTACGTGGCGCTGGCCGTCGTCGGTGGAGCCCTCGGGTATCTCGTGGCGCGGTTCCTTCTCCCGGCTGTTCTGGAACGCGGCGTCGTGTTTCTGGTCTTGCCCATCCTGATGGTGGCGATGCTCCTGCTCGCGCGGGCCTTGCGGCGCGGGAGGTCGGGGTCGTGATCGCCTCTTACCCCTTCTCCGCCATCGTCGGGCAGGAGGACCTGAAGCTCGCCCTGCTTCTGAACGCCGTCTCGCCCGAGGTCGGCGGCGTGCTGGTGCGCGGCGAGAAGGGGACGGCGAAATCGACGGCGGTGCGGGCGCTGGCGAAGCTGTTGCCTCCGATCCGGGTCGTCGCCGGCTGCCCGTACGCCTGCGACCCCGAAGCCCCTAACCCCGAGTGCCCCGCGGGGCCGCATTCATCTGATGCGCCCGTCGAGGAGCGGACGGTGCGGCTGGTGGAGCTGCCGGTGGGGGCGAGCACGGACCGGCTGGCGGGGACGCTGGACATCGAGAAGGCGCTCTCTGAGGGGAGGAAGGCGTTCGAGCCGGGGCTGCTGGCGGCGGCCCACAGGGGCATCCTCTACGTGGACGAGGTGAACCTTCTCTCGGACCACCTCGTTGACCTACTACTAGACGTCGCGGCGATGGGGGTGAACCACGTCGAGCGGGAGGGCATGGGCGTGCGCCATCCTTCACGCTTCGTCCTCGTCGGCACGATGAACCCAGAGGAGGGTGAACTGAGGCCGCAACTCCTCGACCGGTTCGGCATCACCGTCGAGGTCGCCGGCAGCCCCGATCCCGCCGAGCGCGTCGAGGTGGTCCGCCGACGCCTGCACCACGAGGCAGACCCCGGGGACTTCGCCGCGAAATGGTCCGGCGCGGAGGCTGGTCTTGCCGCCTCCGTCGAGACGGCGCGGCGGCGGCTGCCCGGCGTGAGGCTGGGGGACGAGACGCTGATGGCGATCTCAACGCTCTGCGCCGAGCTCGGGGTGGACGGCCTGCGGGGGGACATAGTGACCGCCAGGACCGCCAGGACCCTCGCGGCCTGGGACGCCAGGGAAGAGGTGGGCCTCGACGACGTGAAGCGGGCCGCCCTGCTGGCCCTCTCGCACCGCCGCCGGCGCGGCCCCTTCGAGAGTCCCGGCGTGGACCCGGAGGAGATCGAGAGCGCCCTCCCCGACCCGGATCCCCCCGAAGACGACCCCGGCGGCGGTGCGCCACCGGAAGGCGGCGGGGAAGCGGCAGGCGAAGACCGGCGGCCAGATCCCGAGCCCTCCGAATCGCGAACCGGCGCCGGGGAGCGGGGTCACGCCTCGTCGGAGCCGTTCCGGCCGGTGAGGCTGGAGCGGGAGGACAGGGGCAGCGGCGGTCCCCTCGGGCGCCGGAGCCGCTCGGTGGGGGCGTCGGGGCATCCGGTCGGGGACCGGGAGCCGTCCGGCGGGACGCGGGACGTGGCGCTCGCGGCGACGGTCCGGGCTGCGGCCCCGCACCAGGGCGCGCGCGGGCGGAAGGGTCCGGGGATCGTGGTTCGGGCCGGGGACCTGCGGGAGAACGTCAGGGAGGGGCGGGAGGGGAACCTCATCGTGTTTCTCGTGGACGCGAGCGGCTCGATGGCAGCCAGGAGGCGCATGTCCGCCGTAAAGGGGGCCGTGCTCTCCCTGCTGGGCGACGCCTACCAGCGGCGGGACAAGGTGGCCATGGTCTCCTTCCGGGGGGAGGCCGCGCAGGTTCTCCTTCCGCCCACTTCCAGCGTCGAGCTCGCCGCCTCGCGGCTCGAAGACCTCCCGACCGGGGGCCGGACGCCGCTGGCGGCGGGGCTCGCGAAGGCGGCCGAGGTGCTACAACGGGAGGGCCTGCGCGACGGGGAACGACGTCCGCTTCTCGTCCTCCTAACGGACGGGCGGGCGACGGCGGGGCCCGACCCGCGCGGGGCGGCCTCGGGGCTGCGATCCCTGGGAGCCGCCTCCTTCGTGGTCGACACCGAGGAGGGGCACGTGCGGCTCGGGATGGCCGCGGAGGTGGCGGAGGTGTTGGGGGCGCGGTGTCTGCGCCTGGAGGAGTTGCGGGCCGAGTCGCTCGTGGAGCTGGTCGAGAGGAGGCGGGTGGCGTGAGCGAGGCGGAGACGACGCGGGAGCCCAGGGAGCAGAGGCTCAGGCGCAGGTCGAACAGGGAGAGGCCGCTCCTAGTCGTGAACACGGGTCACGGGAAGGGCAAGAGCACGGCGTCGTTTGGGATCATGCTCAGGGGCTGGGCCCGCGGCTATCGCATCGGCGTCTACCAGTTCGTCAAGAGCGGCAAGTGGAACGTCGGCGAGCAGCAGGCCGCCGAGACTCTAGGCAACATCGACTGGTTCAAGCAGGGCGACGGCTGGACCTGGACGGTAAAGGACCTCGAGCACTCCGCCGACCTCGCCCGCGAGGGCTGGGAGGAGGTCAAGCGCCGCCTCGCCGACGAGACCTACGACATGCTCCTCCTCGACGAGTTCACCTACCCGATGAAGTTCGGCTGGGTCGATACGGCCGAGGTCGTAGAGGTTCTGAAGGACCGGCCCGGCTTCCAGCACGTCATCGTCACCGGCCGCGACGCCCCGCCGGAGCTCGTCGAGGCCGCCGACCTCGTGAGCGAGGTCAAGAAGGTCAAGCACCCGATGGACGAGGGCTACCGGGGCCAGAAGGGCATCGAGTGGTAACGGTTCCCGTAGGAACCCCGCGCATAGTCGTCGCGGGCACACACTCGGGTGTCGGCAAAACCACCGTCGCCTCGGGCCTGATGGCCGCGCTCGCGAACCGGGGTCTGCGCGTCGCCCCCTTCAAGGTCGGCCCCGACTTTATAGACCCCTCCTACCACGCACTCGCCACGGGAAGACCGGGCCGCAACCTCGATGCTTTCCTCTCTGGCCCGGATCTCATCGGCCCGCTCTTCGCCCACGGCGCCCGCGGGGCCGACGTCGCCGTTGTCGAGGGCGTCATGGGCCTCTTCGACGGCAAGAGCGGCGGCGGAGAGCTGGCGTCCACGGCCCACGTCGCCAAGCTCCTCGACGCGCCCGTAGTCCTTGTCGTGGATGGATCTGCTATGGCCCGCTCCGCCGCCGCGATGGTCCACGGCTACAAAACCTTCGACCCCGAGCTGAACGTCGCCGGCGTCGTCCTGAACCGCGCCGGCTCCGCCACCCACGAGAGGATGCTCCGCGAGGCCCTCGCACCCTCGGGCATCCCCGTACTCGGCGTACTCCGCCGCGACGCCGCCATCAGCACGCCCGACCGGCACCTCGGCCTCGTCCCGGCAGCCGAACGCCGCATAGAGGCTCGGGAATCCATAGAAGCCCTCGGCGCCGTCGTCGCCCGCTCGCTCGACCTCGACGCCGTGATGCGGCTGGCGTCCTCCGCCGGAACCCTTCGCGCGGAGCCGTGGAGTTCTGAGGCCCCTGAGGAGGCACAGACGCCCGGGGCGCGGGTCGCGGTCGCGGCCGGTCCGTCCTTCAGCTTTCTGTACGAGGAGAACGTGGAGCTCATGGAGGGTGCCGGTGCGGAGGTGATCCCCTTCGACCCCACCTCGGATGAGGACCTGCCGGAAGGGACCGGCGCCCTCTATCTCGGCGGCGGTTTTCCGGAGGCCTACGCCGACGCCCTCTCGGCCAACGGGCCTCTGAAGGAGAGCGTCGCCCGCTTCGCCGGCGAGGGCCGGCCCGTCGTCGCCGAGTGCGGCGGCCTGCTCTACCTCTCCCGCGAGCTGGACGGCAAACCCATGTGCGGCGTGCTCGACGTCTCGGCCCGGATGACGGGCCGCCTGACGCTCGGTTACAGGGAAGCGCGGGCGGCGCAGGACTCGCCCCTCGCGGAGGAGAACGCATCTGTCCGCGGCCACGAGTTCCACTACTCGGCCGTCGAGTCGGGCGCGGGGGAGACGCCGGCCTGGAGCCTCGCAGGCCGCGGCACCGAGGGCTTCGTGGCCGGCGGCGTCCACGCGAGCTACCTGCACACCCACTGGGCCGCGACCCCTGAGATGCCGCGCCGGCTGCTCCGGGCGGCGAGACGCACAGAGGTTCAGGTATGAGCGGCCGGCTCGTCGGGGTTGGCGTGGGTCCCGGGGACCCGGAGCTGTTGACGATCAAGGGTCTCAGGGCGCTGCGGGAGGCCGACGAGGTCTTCGTGCCGGTTGGGGACACGGGCGAGGTCGGGCGGGCCGAGGCGACCGTGCGGGAGCATCTGGAGGAGGGACGCATCCGGCGGGTGCTCTTCGCGCTCTCCGACGACGCTGAGGCGCGGGAGCGGAACTGGACCGGCGCGGCGCGGGAGGTCTCGGGGCATCTGCGGGAGGGGAAGACCTGCGCGTTCGCGACCATCGGAGACCCAAACGTGTACTCGACCTTTACCTATCTGGCGCGGACGGTTCGAGAGGCGTTCCCGGACGTCGAGGTTGAGACGGTGCCCGGCATCACGGCGATGCAGGACCTGGCGTCGCGGAGCGGGACGGTGCTGCTGGAGGGCGACGAGCGTCTTGCGCTCTTGCCCTTCACGGCGGGGGAGGAGCGGCTGCGGGAGGCGCTCGGGTCCTTCGAGACCGTCGTCTGCTACAAGGGCGGGAGCCGCATGCCGGAGGTGCTCGGGGTGGCGGAGGATGCGGGGAGGCTCGGGGGCGCGGTCTACGGGGCCAGGCTCGGCATCCCCGGTGAAGAAGTGGTCCCGGCGGCCGGGATGGCCGGGCGGGAGGGGACGTATCTGTCGACGGTTATATTTACCGGAGAGGTGGAAGGACTTGGGTAAGGTCTGGTTTATAGGGGCGGGGCCGGGCTCACCCGACCTGCTGACGATCCGGGGCGCAAAGCTCATAAGTGAGGCGGACGTCGTGGTCTGGGCCAGGAGCCTCGTCCACGAGGGGGTACTCGAGCACGCTTCGCCCGACGCGGAGATAGTCGAGTCGACGACCATCCCGCTCGAAGGGGTGCGCGGGATGTACGAGCGGGCGGTCGTTGAGGACCTGAAGGTCGCGCGGGTGCACTCCGGCGACCCGAGTTTGTACGGGGCTGTGTTGGAGCAGATCGAGCTCTGCGAGGAGATAGGGCTCGAATGGCAGATCGTGCCCGGGGTCTCTTCCCTTGGCGCCGCCGCCGCCGCCATCGGGCGCGAGCTCACGGTGCCCGAGGTCTCCCAGTCCGTCATCCTCACGCGCCGCGCGAGCCGCACCCCGATGCCGAACAACGAGGACATAAAGGGCTTCGCCCGCCACGGGACGACGATGGCGATATTTCTCTCCGCCGCGAAGCCGCGCGCGCTCCAGGAAGACCTCTTAGACGGCGGCTACGCCCCCGAGACCCCGTGCGCGGTCGTCTACCGGGCGAGCTGGCCCGACGAGAAGATCATCGAGTGCCGGTTGGAGGAGCTGGCGGACCGCATCAGGGAGGCCGGGTTTACGCGGCAGGCCCTGATCCTGGTGGGCCCGGGCCTCGGCGCCGGCGGTACCCGCTCCCACCTCTACAGCCCGGCCTTCTCGCACATGTTCCGCAAGGCCAGCCAGGAGGCCTGAGCCCCCGATGCCCCGGCGCAGGATCACGGAGCCCTCCATGCCCCCGAGCATGGCGAGGGCGAAGAGCGAGAAGCTCAGGACCGGCTGGACCACCGGCGCCTGCTCCGCCGCCGCCGCCAAGGCCGCGGCATCGGCCCTCGCCAGCGGCGAGCCCCAGGCCCGCGTGGACATAAAGCTCCCCAAGAAAGGCGAGGAACGCCGGGTCGAGTTCCCCGTCGAGCGGTGCGAGATGGGCGACTCCTGGGCCGAAGCTGTCGTGGTCAAGGACGCCGGCGACGACCCCGACGTCACAGACGGCGCCCACCTGACCGTCCGCGTCTCCTGGAAGGACGGGCCGGGCCTGGACCTCGACCGGGGCGAGGGCGTGGGGCTGGTGACGAAGCCAGGGCTCGGGCTGGAAGTGGGCGGCCCGGCCATAAACGAGACGCCGCGGCGCATGATCTCCTACTCCGTGCGCGAGGCCCTCGACCCGCAAGAACGCGGCGTCCGCGTCGTTATCAGCGTCCCCGGCGGCGAGGGGATGGCGGAGAAGACGACCAACGCGCGCCTCGGCATCGTCGGGGGCATCTCCATCCTTGGCACGACCGGCATCGTCCGTCCGTTCTCGACCGCCGCGTGGGCCGCGAGCGTCGTGCAGGCCGTAAACGTCATGGGCGCCCAGGGGCACGGCACCTTCGTCCTCTCAACGGGCGGCCTGACGGAGAAGGCCGCCATGCGCCTCCTTCCGGACCTCGAAGAGGTCTGCTTTATCGAGGTGGGGGACTTTACCGGGCAGGCCATCAAGCGGGCCGTCGAGAACGGGCTGGATACCTGCTTTTTCGTCGGGATGGCGGGCAAGATCTCCAAGCTCGCCGCCGGCGTCATGATGACCCACTGGACCCGCTCGAAGGTGGATAACGAGTTGTTGTCCGAGGTTACGAAAAGGGCCGGCGGCTCCCCCGGTCTGGTAGAAGAGATCAAAACCGCCAACACCGCCCGCCACGCCTACGAGCTCTGGCGCTCCGCTGACCTAGGAGAGGCCCCCCACCTGCTCTGCGAGGAGGCGGCGACCAACCTGAGAGAGTACGCGGAAGACAAACTGGAGGTCCACGTCATCCTCGTGGACTTCGACACCCTGGACCCGGCCGGCTGGAGCCCGGGCGCCATCGAGAAGACGACCTGGAACGCCGCGTGAGCCGCATCACGGTCATCGGCCTCGACGCGAGCCCGTTGCCCCGGGAAACCGCCCAACTGGTCGAAAACGCCGCCATCGTGGCCGGCGGCAGGCGTCATCTGGAGGAACTCGCCATAGAGCCGGGTCGGGCGGTCGCCTTCGAGGGAGATCTCTCCCCTGCCCTCTCGCGGATCGAAGCGGAGAGTGGTCCGGTAGTGGTGCTCGCCTCCGGGGACCCCGGCTTCTTCGGCATCACGCGCCTTCTGGGAGGACGGTTCGGGCCTGCGGAACTCCGCGTCCTGCCGGCCGTCTCGTCCGTGGCGCTGGCGTTCGCCCGCGCCGGCATCTCCTGGGACGACGCCGTCACCGTCAGCGCCCACGGCCGCAAGCCGCGCAGCGCCGTCAACGTATGCCGGGCCCACCCGAAGGTCGCCGTCCTCACGTCCCCCGACTTCGGGCCGGCGGAGCTCGCCGGTTCGCTGGAAGGGTTGGGCAGGACCTTTCTCGTCGCGGAGAGACTCGGCGGGCCGGACGAGCGGGTGTTCCGCGGGGATGCGGGGAGCGTCGCAGGCGGGAGTTGGGAGGACCCAAACGTCGTGCTCGTGCTGGATGAGGAGCGGGCGTCGAGGAAGGGTTGGATCTCCTCCGGCTACGAGAGTCCGGGCCGGTGGGCTTTGCCCGAGAACGAGTTCGAGCACCGCTCGGGCATGATCACGAAAGGTTCCACCCGCGCCCTCGCCCTCTCGCGCCTCGGCCCCGGCCCTGGCGACCTCGTCTGGGACGTCGGCGCCGGCAGCGGCTCGGTAGCCATAGAGTGCGCCCGCCTCGGTGCCGCCGCCGTCGCCATCGAACGCGATCCGGAGAGCTGCATCCGTATCCGCCGCAACGCCGAGCGCCACGCGGCCTACGTCGAGGTCGTGGAGGACACTGCCCCGGAGGCTTTGCGGGACCTGCCCGAGCCCGACGCCGTGTTCGTCGGGGGGACGGGCGGCCCGTTCGAGGAGATCGTCAAGCTCTGCGCGGTGAGGGCGCGGCGGTCTGTCGTGCTGTCTCTGGTAGGACTGGAGCGGGTCGTGCCGGCGGGCAAGGTGCTCGAAGACTGCGGCTTCGAGGTCGAGACCACGTTCCTGCAGACGTCGTCGGTGAAGGGTATAGCGTCCATGCACCGCCTCGTGGCGGAGGGCGCCGTGTTCTTGGTCTACGGGAGCCGGCCGTGATCGGGCTGGTAGCGGCCACGGGGAACGGGCGCCGCAACGCCTCCCACCTCGCGGAGTCCTGGGACGATGTCCGGCTCTACGAGGGCCGTCCGGGAGAGGCCCTCCGGCGGGCCTGGGGGGAGTGCGACGCCGTCGTCCTCTTTCTCGCCACCGGCGCCGCCGTCCGCCTCATCGCCCCGCTGCTAGAGGACAAACACACCGACCCCGGCGTGGTTGTCGTGGACGACGCGGGCCTGTTCGCGGTCGCCCTCTGCGGCGGCCACGATGGCGGCGCCAACAGCCTCGCGCACCGGGTTGCCGACTCTTTAGGCGCCACGCCCGTCGTCACCACCGCAAGCGACGGCTTGGGTCTCCCGGCCCTCGACTCCTTTGGCAGGGACCTTGGCCTGCGGCTGGAGGAAGGCTCCGACCTGGCCGCCGTGGGGGCGGCGCTCGTCTCCGGCGAGACCGTTCGCCTCGTCTCCGACCGCCGGCTGCCGCTCGGGCCGTTGCCGGATAACGTCGTCCGGGCGGACGGGCTCGAACCGCCGCTTTTGGTCATCTCCGACCGAACCACGGAGGTGCCGCGCCCGGCGGTCGTCTACAGGCCGCCCTCGCTCGTGGCCGGCGTCGGCTGCAGCCGGGGGGCTTCGGCCGGGGAGATCCTGGACCTGCTTGGCGCCTCGCTTGCGGAGGCAGGGCTCTCTGAGGGGAGCGTCGCCGCCCTGGCGAGCATCGACGCGAAGCGCGACGAGGCGGGTCTTCTGGAGGCCTCGGAGAAACTCGGCGTACCGGTGCGCTTCCATCCGGCCGAGGCCCTGGCCGCGGTGGAGACGCCCAACCCGTCTTCGGTCGTACGGGAGGCGGTCGGGACGCCGAGCGTGGCGGAGGCGTCGGTGCTGGTCGCCGGGGCGGATCTGGTCCTTCAGAAGCGGAAATCCGCTATGGCGACGGTGGCCCTGGGCCGGTTGCCTGTACGGGGCAAGCTGATGTTGGTAAGCCTGGGACCGGGGGAGGAGGCCCTGATACCACCACTGGCCCGCGAGGCCCTGGCCGCCTCGGAACTCGTCGTCGGCCTGGACCAGTACGTGGGCCGCGTCCGCCACCTCCTTAAACCCGGGGCGCGGGTCCTCACGATGCCGCTCGGGGACGAGGTCGCGCGCGCCGAGGCCGCGATACGGGAGGCCGGGGCGGGTGGCGCCGTCTCCCTGGTCTCGAGCGGCGACGTGGGGGTCTACGCGATGGCCTCGCCGGCTCTGGAGCTCGCGGGCGAGGACGTTGACGTCGTCGTGGTGCCGGGTATCACGGCGGCGCAGGCTGCGGCCTCTTTGCTCGGCTCGCCGCTCGGCCACGACCACGCCTCGATCAGCCTCTCGGACCTCCTGACACCGTGGCCCGTTATCGAGCGCCGCGTGGAGGCGGCCGGCCTCGGGGACTTCGTCGTCTCCCTGTACAACCCGCGCTCGAAGGGCCGCGACTGGCAACTCGGCAAGGTGAAGGAGATGCTGCTGGCCCACCGTCCACCGGACACCCCGGTCGGCATCGTGAAGGACGCCTACCGCCCGACGCAGCGGGTGGACCTCACCGACCTCGCCTCCCTGCGCCCCGAAGAGGTGGACATGCTGACGGTCGTCGTCGTCGGCAGCTCGCAGACGAGGCTCGTCGCCGGGCGCATGGTGACGCCGAGAGGGTACCTCTCGTGAGGAGCGTCTTCGCCGTCACGGACGCCTGCGCGGGGTGCGGCGCGTGCATCAAGACCTGCCCCGAGAAGGCGATACGACCGGCCCCACGGGGCTACGGCTCGCCCCTGATCGTGCTAGAAGACCGCTGCTCGGGCTGCGCCGAATGCGCGGAGGTCTGCCCCGTCTCCGCCTGCGTCGAAAAGCTCCTGGAGGACGATTGAGGCGCGTCCACCCCATAGAGAGGGAGAGCTACCGCATCCTGCGCGCGTTGGTGGACCTCTCGCACCTCGGCCGTCTGGGAAAGGCCGTCGCAGAACGCGTCATCCACGCCTCGGCGGACCCGGAGTACGCGAATACCCTCATCCTGAACGAGCGGACGCTCGAAGCCGGGCTCGAAGCCCTGCGCCGGGACGCGCCCATCGTTACGGACGTCCACATGGTGGCCGCCGGCATCACCGCCCGCAAGGCGATCTGCCTCGTCTCCGACCCCCGGGCGCGGGACCTCTCCGAAGAGCTCGGCATTACACGCTCGGCGGCCGGGTTCCGGCTCGCGGCAGGGGAGGTCGGGTCCGGGGCCGTCTGGGTCGTCGGAAACGCCCCGACGGCGCTGTTCGAGCTTCTTGAAACGGACAATCGTCCGGCGCTTGTGGTCGGGCTCCCTGTCGGTTTCGTCGGGGCGGCGGAGTCGAAGGACGCTCTTCTGGGGAGCGACCTGCCGGGTGTCGCGAACCGGGGGCCGAAGGGTGGCTCCGCGGTCGCGGCGGCGGCGTTGAACGCGTTGATCTACTACGAGGAGGAACATGCGGGAGATCGTTAGCATCGGGAAGAAGAACGGGAACGAGAACGGGAGGCCCGCGTTTCTGGTCGTCGGGCATGGCAGCCGCGACCCGCGGGGCGCTGAGGAGTTCCACGAGCTCGTCGGGCTCGTCCGGGAGCGGAACCCGGGGCTTGCGGTGGAGGGGGGGTTCATCGAGCTGTCGCGGCCCCCGATAAGCGAGTGCGTGAACCGCCTGGCGGAGGGCGGGGCGCGAAACGTCGCGGCGGTCCCCCTGATGCTGCTGGCCGCGGGCCACGCCAAGGACGACATCCCGGCCACGCTCGTGCGCGAGGGGATGGACCACCCCGAGATGGACTTCCGCTACGGCCGCGCCCTGGGCGTCCGCCCCGAGTTGTTGGAGTTGATGGACGAGCGGGTCTCCGCCGTCGTCACCGAAAGGGAGAAGCCCGATACGGCCGTCCTCATCGTAGGGCGCGGCTCCTCGGACCCTGACGCGAACTCGGACGTCGCCAAGATAACGCGCCTCTTCTACGAGGGCCGTCCCTACCCGATGGTCGAGAGCGCCTTTATCAGCATGACCCCGCCCGGCGTGGAGGAGGGCCTCGACCGCCTCCGCAGGCTTGGCGCCAAACGGATCGCCGTCTTCTCCTACTTCCTCTTCACGGGCGTCCTGGAGGAACGCATCAGGGACCGGACCGAAGCCTTCGCCGCCGGGAACCCGGGAGTCGAGGTGCGCTACGCCGGCTACTTCGGCCCCGACAGGCGGGTGGCGGACCTGCTCGTGGAGCGCTACGCTGAGGCCGTGGAGGGGGACATTCGCATGAACTGCGACGTCTGCGTCCACCGGGTCGCGCTGCCGGGGTTCGAGGAGAAGGTCGGCGCCCCCGCGACACCCCACTACCATCCGGACGAGCCGGGCCATAGTCACGACCATCCGCACGGCCACCATCACCACTAGGCATCCCGCGTGAGCCTGGAAGACAGGGTGATGGAGCTTGCCTCCGAGGCGCTGCCGCCAGACGAACGCGCCGTCTCGGAGGGGAGGCGGCGCCAACGCGCGCTCTCCAAGCCGCCGGGCAGCCTGGGGCGGCTGGAGGAGCTCGGGTCGCGGCTCGCGGGCATGGCGGGGGAGTGCCCGCCGCCCGTGCCGGAGAGCCCCGCGGTCGTGGTCTGCGCCGGGGACCACGGGGTGCTGGACAGGGGCGTCTCGCCATGGCCGCAGGAGGTAACGGCGGCGATGGTCCGGAACTTCTGCGATGGCGGGGCGGCCGTCAACGCCATCGCGAAGACCGTCGGGGCGCGGATAAGCGTGCTCGACGTCGGGGTGGCGGGCGATTTGGAGCGGCATCCGTCGCTGCGCGGGGCGAAGGTCAGGCCCGGTACGGCGGATCTGAGCCGCGGGCCTGCCATGGACCGGGAAGAGGCGGCGAGGGCCGTGCTCGCGGGTGCCGGCGTCGCCGAGGAGCTCGTCGAGAGCGGAGGGGTGGACCTGCTCGTCACAGGCGACATGGGTATCGGGAACACGACGCCGGCGGCGGCGCTCATCTCCGCTTTCACCGGCCGCCCCCCGGGGGAGACCACGGGCCACGGCACCGGCATAGACGACGAGACCTACGACCTCAAGGTCCGGGTGGTTGGGGAGGCGCTGGAGCGGCACGCGCCCGATCCCGATGACCCTCTGGGCGTCCTCGCGGCCGTCGGGGGGCTGGAGCACGCGGCCATCGTCGGTGTGATCCTGATGGGAGCCGCCTGCGGAGTCCCCGTCGTCCTCGACGGTGTCGTCTCAAACGCCGCCGCCCTCGCCGCCCGAGACCTCGCCCCCCATTCTATCGGGTACGTCATCGCCGGCCACCTCTCGGCGGAGCCCGGCGCCCGCGTCGCCCTCGACTCTCTGGGCCTCCGGCCTCTTCTAGACCTGGACATGCGCCTCGGCGAGGGGACCGGCGGCCTGCTCGCCGTCCCGCTCGTTGGGGCCGCCGCCCGTACGCTCGGCGGGATGGCGACCCTCGAAGAGCTCGGGTTCGGTTGAAGGGGCTCACGGAGGAGGCCGTACTCTCCCTCGGGAGCCCGCTCGCTCGCGTCGTGGAGGTGCACGAGGCGTTGGCGTCTACCCAGGACCGCGCGCGCGAGCTGGCCCGGGCTGGCGCGCCGCACGGGACGCTCGTCGTGGCCGGCGTCCAGACCGGCGGGCGGGGGAGGCTTCGGCGGTCGTGGGGCTCGCCCGAGGGCGGGCTCTGGATGTCCCTCGTCCTCCGCCCCGTCCTCGAAGCCGCCGCGGCCTCCCGCGTCACCCAGACGGCCGCCGTCGCGGTGGCGAAGGCGCTGCGGGAGCTCGGGGCGAACGTCGGCATCAAGTGGCCCAACGATTTGCTCGCGGAGCCTGGCGGGCGCAAGATCTGCGGCATCCTCGCGGAATCGAGCATCCGGGGGGCGGCACCCGGAGAAGCACCCGGCGTGGACCACGCCATCCTCGGCGTCGGCCTCAACGCCAACCTCGACCCCGAAGACCTCGGCGTCACGGACCACGAGGTCGCCACCCTCCGCCACGAACTCGGCCGCGATATAGAGCCCCTCGACCTACTCCGACGCTTACTCCGAAGCCTCCAGGCGGATCTGAAACGAATCCACGACTTCGCCGCCATCCTGGACGATTGGCGCGTCCTCAGCGTGACCCTTGGAGAGCGGGTGCGTGTCAGGCGCTCCGGTGAGATCCTTGAGGGCCGCGCCGTAGACCTGGGCTCCGGAGGAGAGCTACTGTTGCTGACAGCCAAAGGCCTTGTGGGGCTCTACGAGGGCGAGGTGGAGCGACTGCGCCGGGATGCTGGCGAACGCACCGTGTGACGCGACGGTTCCCGCGCCTCGTCTCCCGCCGGGTGCAACCCATCGATCTGACCTTCGACCCTTAGCGGCTTAACGAGAAATAGCCCCTATCGGGGATGGCTCGGTCCCAGGCCGTCCCGATACTTGTTTCGCCATAGCAAGCAGGGGGGCTTCCCTAAGCGCCGCCGTTCACCGGAGGAGTGCGTGGAAGGCTCGTTCCCCGAAGTCCCTATTAAGGACCCCGCATGACTCCGGCCCCATCGGGTGATCAAGGCCCTTCTCCGAAGTCGGGAGCCGCGGGAATCGCCACGAGATCTTGCGGCCGCGGGTAGGTATGCACGAACGTGGATGGAGAGAGTCTATTCGGTCCGCCAGATCCACGGGGTCCCGGCCCCCGCGCACCTTCGCGGTATTCCGTCTAGAGCCCTCGGCGGATAGGCGTCCGCTCTAGCAAGAAGGGCCCGCGCCGATGATGGGAAGCACGGGCCCAGCAATATGGGGCGGAGGCCATGGGCGCAGGAGCCCGGTTGGGTGATTGGCGGCCTCTCGCCGTGCTTTTAACGTACCCGTCCGCGCCGGGCATGTACCGCGTTCGGGTGCATCTTTCGGCCCATTTTGGGGATCCCGACCAGTAATCCTCTCGCGACCGATCTCCGCTGGCCCGGTGGGTTTTTCGTCCCCCACGGTCGAAGGGCCCGAGGACTTACCCCGCCCCACCCGGGTGGTTCTTGCGCCACGCCTCCCTTAGCTCGTCGGCGCGGGCCTCCCTGTCCGTGCCGGCCAGCTCCATGATGCGCCGCTCCAGGCGCTTGTCTTCTTCAAAGGCCTCCCGGTCGCCCCCCATGACCTCGGGCGCGATCCGGAGGCGTTCGTCCTCGAGGCGCTTTATCTCCCGCCGCGTCTCGTCCGCTTTCACGGCCCGCCGCCTTGTGCGTGCGCCGCTTTAGATAGAGTTCCCGGAGATATCCGGCACGCGATGCCCAGCGAGAGGCGCCGCTCCTTCGGACGCATCCTCCGGGTCTCCTCGAGTATCGACCGGAGGGTCTCGCTCCCCAAGGTGGCAACCAGCATCCCGTCCGGGGTAACCTCTTCGCGGTCCTCAAACCACAGCGCCGGCGGGAGGCCCATCGCCCTAGAGATGGCCCCCAGCTTCGCCAGACCGGGGTTCTCTACGCGGCCTTTCTTGGGGTTTGCAACGTGGGAGCGGGTCACCGCCCCGCCGATGGTGTTATCGAGGTCCTGACCGCCCCGCTCGTGGCCGTCGGGCCTGCGGTAGAGCGCGAGGAGCCTGCGGAACCTCTCCGAGACGTGTTCGCTTCCGTCCATTAGCCTCCCCGTGGCCGCGCGTTTAACCAGTTGACGAGGCGTACAAGATACTACACGTCCGCACGATCCGAGCCTTCCACGGGGAGGTCCGGCCCGAAAGGACCTTCATCAACTTCGGGCAGAGGTGGTTCTGAGACGCCGGAGCGCAAGGATGGGGGGCGGGGCATCGTCGCCCCGCCCCCCATCCTTGCTTGCGCTGATACTTAGGAGCCGATCACAGATCCTTCCTCGCAGTTGTCCCGCACCCGGTCCTCGAGGTCGGCCACGAACGTGTCATGGCCGGGGCCACAGTTGACCACGTCTCGCTGCCCGATGCCCCTGGGGTTGAGGTCCCGGCTGACGATGTGGTCGTCGCCGTAACCCCCGAAGAGGCGGTCCTGGCCCTTGCCGCCGTAGATCCGGTCTTTACCCTTGAGGCCGATCACGAGGTCTTCGCCGCCATAGGCCTCGATGGTGTCGGCCCTGGGAGTGCCGAAGAGGGTGTTGTCGTTGTTGTTGCCCTCGACCAGCGCCGCGAAGGCCGCGCCCGTCGAGAGGGTCAACATAAACATCAGCGCGGCGGTCATGGTCGCTATCTTCCTCATCTTTGTGCTTCTCCTTTTCTCGGTCTCTGTCTGCCCATACTGTGCCGCCCCGAAAGGCGCCCAACCACGCACAGAGCGCCCACATCACCCACACGGTGCCCTCTGTGTGGGTACCGTGTGGGTTCTCGGAGGACAACAGTCTCCATCAGGGCGCAAGCACGAAGGATCTCCGGTAGAAGGCAAGGCCCTCCTTCTTGCCCCATTCACCCGAGTGCTTGGAAGGCTTGCTTTCTGGAAGTTCAGCCCATAGGAGGTCCAGAGACCTGTCGAAGCTTCGGCCCCTTATAGGCTGGGCGTTCTGGACCGGCAAGATCGGCTATGCACCGATGTCCTGGGGAATCAAGCCCCTCCTCCGAAGATACGTTGGGGCGAGAGCTTCTTCTCGCAGCTGCTGTCCACGTAGTCGTTCTTGACGGCGACGTATTCGTCTTGACCTTCACCGCAATAGAGCTTGTCCCACTGCTCATCGTAGTAGTCAGTTAGAAGATCGTTGCCGTCCCCGCCATATAGGACGTCCTCTCCGTCAAACCCGTGTAAGGCGTCGTCGCCGTCGCCTCCGTAGAGGGTATCGTTGCCATCCCCGCCATCGAGACCCTCGCCGCCTTCGCTAGTTGAAGGCGCTTCCCGAGTGGGCGGAAGAGTCGATGGGGGGCTGGGAGTGTCGTCGCCGTCACCTCCGTGGATGGTATCGCTACCAGGTCCTCCATCGAGATAGCGATCGGAGCCTTCAAGGCCGCGTATCTCGTCGTCTCCCTGCTTACCATCCAGCTTGTCCGGTTTGCCGGTGCCCAGGAGCAGGCCACCCTCGGGGCAGCCGGGCAGGTCGTTGGTGGTATAGACCCCAAAGTCCATCGTCATTTGGCCGGCCTTCTTACCAGCCTTCTCTATATCTTCCTCGCTACCAGTTCGTAACGGTCCATTCCAATAGCCGGGTTTATGGACGACCTGGTAGATGTGGTAGGTCCTCGTCCCCTCGCAACGGTCCTCTTCTGAGGCCGTTGCTTGGGGTGAGCTTCCCTGCTCCTCCCGCGGGGCTTCCGAGCGCGTCCCCGCACAGCCAACCACCAGAAAGGCACACCCGATCAGCGAGGCCCTCATCACAGGTATGCTGCGTCCTCGGCGAACCACGGCACCCTCGACTTCTCTAAACATGTGCCTCTTGCTACTATCATCTCGACGCATGCCACACAACGACCCCGGGTGCACCTCTTCGTGCCCCTGTTCACCTAAAGACGTGGAAGGAGTATTCCGCGAAGTCCCTATTCAGGACCCCGCATGGGGCTCCGGCCTGATGGAGTGACTAAGGCTCGTTTCCGATGTCAGGAGCTACGGAAGACGCCACGAGATCTTATGGCCGCGGATAGGTATGCGCCTGGAAGGATTCGAACCTCCGACACCCGGTTTAGGAAACCTCCGATGGCGCCCGCGGGGCTCCGCGCCGGTTCGCATCGACCCGCTAGGCAGCGGGTTCTTGGGCGATTAGGCCGCGCCCTCCCGCGCCACGTCGCCCCCGCCCGCGTCCCTCGTGGTGGAAGGTGTGGTGCGCCTCGAGGGGTGGCGGTGCCCCTGGCGGCGCTCCTGATCGCGTGGTGGTGGGATGAGCGGGGCGGGGGTGAGGGCTAGATGATGCTTAAGCCCGCCCCCGCCGAAACCGCGCCGTTTTGTTCAGGGAATGGTGACGATCTCGTCGCCTTGGCACGAGGTTCCTATGAGCGTGTCACTCGCGTCCATGGTCACCGTGTCCTTGGCAGAGTCGCCCCCGCAGTTTACGAAGTCTTGCCCGCCGTCCCCGGCCACGTTGAGGCTGTCGGCGCCGGAGGAGCCGTTAACGACAGGCTGCTGGCGATGTTCCTTGAGAAAGAGAGGTTGCACATTGTCTGGCCGAAGAGGATGACAACCAGAGAGGAAACCCAGGTTGATAGGATGAACGATGAGCTCTTCGGGCTCTATAAGAACTTCCGCTACGGCGACGGGTTGAGTCGGAACAAGGCTATTGAGAAGGCGGCCGAGCACTGCGGGTATGGCCGATCCAGAGGGTACGAGATCGTGGGGATCAGGGAGGGGAAGGCAAACTAGCCGTTACAGGTCGTTGCTAGCCTGCCCATCAATGTACTTCCCTGTCCTAGACTCATAGTCGAGGCTCATAACTCGTAAGATGAGGATGGCCATGAATAAGCTTCGCCATGCCGTTGGTTTTGGCGCCTGGTCCTTCGGCGACCTGACGCGCGAGTGTACGCGTGGCGAGTAGTGGGTGCTCGCGTGTATCCTTAATGGTGGGGGCGGAACCTCTCTGAGACATGTTCGCTCTCGCCCAACTTCCTCTCCGGTGACGTTCGTTTAACAGGCTGCCGGATCGTACAAGATACTACACGTCGGCGGGATCGCCTCCTTGGAGCCTCGTGTTCAGGGATTCTCAGAAGTTCGCCAGAAAAACGGGCAGATATAGCCCATTTGCGGGATGCGCCCCGCCATTCCCCGCCTTTAAGCTACTCCTGATACGTACGTGGGGCCGGGGTTCTGACACCTTCCTTCTTCTGCCCCGCCAAAGGAATGGAGGCAGGGATGCGAAGGACGATACTTCTGGTGGCGGTGATGGCG
>CADCUT010000145.1:0-22039 GCA_902805975.1 uncultured Rubrobacteraceae bacterium
CGGTGGCAGGGACTCTCCGTCTTGCTTCGCACCTGGCAAGGCGCCGGCGTGGGCGAGCCGGTCATGGAAGCCCCCTTCCCACGGAACGACGGCACGTTGTACCCTCGTTCGAAGACCCCTAGACGGCTTGCTTGAGGGCGTTGCCCGCGCTGAAGGAGGGGACCTTGGAAGCCTTGATCTTCATCTTCTCGCCGGTCTGGGGGTTGCGGCCCTCCCTGGCCTTGCGCTCCTTGACGGAGAACTTGCCGAAGCCCGTTATCTGGACCTCGTCTCCGCCCTTGAGCGCCTCCGTGACGACCCGCTCGAAGGCCCCGAAGTGCCTCTGGGCCTCGCCCTCGGGCACACCGGCCTCCTGTGCGATCCTCTCGATGAGCTCCGTCTTGTTCATGGCCTCTCCTCTGCCGCCGTCTCTTGGCTCCGCAGCGGCCCTGTTGGCGTTCCTTGCCCCCTGTTTGTACGGGAGGGGGCGTCGCTTCCCACCCCCACATCGTCGGCGGGTTTGGCGGAACGGACCCCGTTGGGGCGCGCCGCAGAATACATACCACATCTGGCACAAGCGCTTCGGAGGGCAAGCGCGGGGTCGGAGGTGCTCCGCAGCGAACTTCGGGACTCGGTCCCCTCGTTTCGACGCCCGCAGGAGCACCGAAAGGCGGCCCGGGCGATCCTCGCCCGTGCTCTCTGCCGAAATACGGCGTCGGGGACCGGGCGCGTCAGGCGCCGGCCTCGAACTCTATCTCGGAGCGGGGAGCGACGTTGTGGTAGACGATGGTGCCGGGCGGGGAGGGGTTCAGGCCGAGCTGCGCCACGCAGAAGCCGGCGGCGAGCGTGGCGAACGGCGGCACGGGCACGGGGACGACCTCGGCGTCGGGGAGGTGGAGCTTCACGCGCCCGACGACCTCGGCGAACGCCAGGTCCCCGGGCCCGTAATCCGCGACCATGTGAACCAGCATCCGCGCTCCCCCCGACGTCGTCCGCGACCTTCTTACAGCCGGACTCTACACCGGGGACCGAAGAACGTCACCGCTTCATGGTGCCTCCTCGCTAGCCTTTGTGCTTCACCCTACCGAGTAACGCCGCACGGCCTCCTCGTCCCAGTTGATACCGATCCCGGGCATGTCTGTGACCGAGGCGTATCCGTCCTCGACCTTCAGGGGCTTCTCCAGGATCGGGTTCGCCCAGTCCACGTACTCCAGCCAGTGGCCCGTCGGGGCCACCGCCAGCAGGTGCGCGCTGATCTCCGGGAAGAGGTGGCTTGAGAGCGGTAGACCGGCCGCCTCCGCGAGCGCGGCGGCCCCGAGCCAACCTGATACCCCGCCGATCTTCATGGCGTCCGCCATCGCGTAGTCCGAGGCCCCCGCCTCCACGCTCTTGGCCATGTCGTGAGGCCCCCACCAGTTCTCGCCGATCTGGATCGGGGTTCTCGCCCCGCGTCGCACGCGCGCGTGGCCGGAGTAGTCGTCGGCGCGGGTGGGCTCCTCTATCCAGTAGAGTCCTTCGCCCTCCAGCGCCGCGGCGCGCCTCTCGGCCTCCGCGACCGAGAGCGACTGGTTGTAGTCGCTCATCAGCGCGACGTCCTCGCCGATTGCGTCTTTGACCACCCGGACCACCTCCAGGTCCGTCCCTATCTCCGGATAACCCAGCCTGACCTTGACCGCCCCGAACCCGGGGGCAACCAGTTCCCGGGCCTCTTCGGCCGCACGCTCGGCGCCGATAAGGCCCAACCCGCAGCTGTTGTAGGCGGGGACCTCGCGCAACTCGCCGCCCAGCATCCTCGCCAGGGGCAGCCCGCAGGCCTTCGCCAAAGCGTCCCAGGCGGCCATGTCGATGCCGGCCACGGCCATCGCCGTGAGCCCCTGCGGGCCCAGGAGCCGGAACGTCTTCTGCAGCTTGCGCTCTATGTCCAGCGGCGCCAGGGGGTCGCCCTCGATCAGGGGCGCCAGGTTCGAGAGCAGCCCGGCCACGGGCCCAAGGACCAGGGGCGTGGGGCAGAAAAGGTAGCTGCTCCCGGTGATCCCTTCCTCGGTCAGGAGGTCGACGAGGACCATCGCCGCCGAGCCGACCTCGCCGCCGCCGGTCATCAGGGGGCGGCCCATCGGCACGTCGACCGCGCGAGCGTTCAGACCGCGGACGGTCAGTCGGGGTTTGGGGTTCATCCGTTCCTCCGTTCGGGGCCTAGTTCTTGGGCATCTCGACGTTGCGTGATTGGTGGGATACCCCTGCCGCCGTGGCGGGGCAGACCGAGGGGCACGGGCGGCTTCGCCTCTTGCCGTTCATCAGATGGCGGCGCTCAGGGGACGATCGTCGCCTCGACGGCGCCCAGCCGCCCCGCCGCAACGCGCACGGCGTCGCCGGGCCGCACGGGGTACAGGCCCAGCGGCGTCCCCGTAAGGACGAACTGCCGCGGGCGCAGGGCTAGGCCGTGCGCCTCCAGGTGCCGCCTCAGCCACCCCACCGACCCCGCAGGACCGCCGGGTACGCCCAACATGGGGCCTTCATCGACCGTCCTGCCGTTGATCTCGACCCGCAGCACCCCATCGAGGGACTCCTCACCACGCCACCCGGTGCCGTCCGTATCGGGGAGCACCACGCCGGCGTGCAGGCCGCTGTTGGCGACGAGCTCCTGCAGGTTTGGGGTCTCGGACCGGAGGACGTAGTTGTGAAGCTCGATGACCGGAAAGACGCGCGCGATCTCGGCGTCGTCACCGAGCCTGACCGCCAGTTCGCCCTCGACGGCGAGGTTGGCGTAGGAGGCGTGGGGGAGCGTCGCACCGAAAGGATGGAGTTCCGCCTCGTACACGAAGCCGCGGACCGGGCCGTCCATGCCGAACTGCTCTCGGGTGCCCGGGCCGGTTGCGCCCACCTTGTAGCCGGCCACCGATTCCCCCTCCGCGACGCGCAAACGGGCCACCTCGGCCTGGACGGCGTAGGCATCGTCCAGGCCGAGGTGAGGCTGATCTTTTTCACCGAAGAAGGACCCGGGCGTACCGGCCCGGTAGTCTGCCAGCTGTCGGGCGGCGAGGCCGCGTACCGAGAAACCCATCCCTTCACCCCCGTAGCGCCTGACGAGGTTTCCGCGAGCCCGATCGATCTCCCGACCATCCCCGCGCCAACCAGAGCTTCGAGGGCGCCATCTTACCCCACGGTTTCGGCGAACGCCTGGCGAGGGTGCCAAGACGCAGGGGCCGAACCGATCAGCCGGCGCCGCCTTCTGCCCCCGATACGGAAAAAGTGTCAGCACCTGACGTTGTCGACGCGCATCCTGCCCCGTGGGTGTTAGCGGCACGGACAACACACAGCCGCGGGCAAGTCTGCTTCCGCGGGTTGCAGTACGGTTGCAGTAAACGGGGTCCGTCCGAGAAGCTAAGCGTTGCGTTTTACCTGCAAAAGAGGGGGTGACCGACGGGGCTCGAACCCGCGACCTTCGGAGCCACAATCCGATGCTCTACCTACTGAGCTACGGCCACCAAGCGCAAGCGCGATTCTACCAGGAAAAGGTGGGGCGGAAAGCTAGCCGCCCCAGCCGAAGAACTCCATCTTTTTGTTGTCTTTTTTGCGCTCGTCTACGATGTGGAACACCCGCGATGGGGTCGGGTTCTTTATGAGATCCATGTTGCCGTGGGAGTCGTAGGCCTGGATGGCGGTGCAGAGGTACTCGCCGGGGGTGTGGCCGTCGGCGACCTTGATGGAGACCTCGACGGTGGCACGCTTCTGGTTCTGGCCGTTGCCCCGCAGCTCCATGGTGTCGTTCGGGTCGAGGCCGCGGGGGCCGAGCTCGCCGGCGGTCCTCAGACGGCGGAAGATCGCCCTCACGTGGGCCACCCCGTTCTCGTCGCCGAGCTCGATGGGAACCCGAATCTCGTCGTCTATGGTGTAGGTCTCTGTCTCTGAGCTTGCAGGCAAGATCCACCTCCCGTTGGTACCGTCCGTGCGTAAGTGTTCCTCAAACTCTAGCGGACAAACCCCCGTGCTGCCCAGACCCAGACATCGCCGTCACGACCGCCCCGAGAAGCGGCACCATCCCCACGGTCTTCTCCACAACACCTAGAACCTCACCCCAAGCTTGACGGCGCGCTCGGGGTTGCGGTCCACGTAGGTCTCGTAGGCCTCAGGGGACTCGTCGAAGGGTACGACGGGATCTATGATGCCCCCGCAGTCGATGGCGCCGGAGGCGAGCATCTCCCAGCACGCGGACGCGATGCGCCGGCGGTCCCAGCGCGGATGGTCCCGGTTGGGCTCGCTGCTGGCCCTGGAGAAGACGAGGTTAGCGTTGTTGAAGTGGGCCTCCCGGCTGAGGTCCAGCGTCCCGCTGAAGGCTCTGGCCCACCCGACGAACGCGATGGTGCCCCCGTAGGCCAGCCCCCGGAGAGCCTGCTGTAAGGCCTGCTCGTTACCGCTCGTCTCGACCACGCAGTCCACGCCGAGCCTATCCGTCGCCCGCTTGAGCTCGAGCCCTACGTCCTGCTCTACCGGGTCGAGGGCCGCGTCGGCGCCGGCCGCGAGCGCCGCCTCCCGGCGCTTGGCTATGGGGTCGATGGCGGCGACGAAGCTAGCCCCGGCGGCCCTGGCCAACTGGGCGGCGATGGCGCCTATCGCGCCGAGGCCGAAGACGGCCACCCGGTCCCCGACCCTCAAGTTACCGTCGCGAACGCCGCTGAGGGCGTACTGGGCGGGATCGAAGCAGACCGCGCTCTTCCACGGCATCCCATCGGGGACCTCGAAGAGGTAGGGCGCGCTCCTGACGTCCACCACGTGGTAGTCCTGGATGCCCCCGTACCCGCACACCCGGTCCCCGGCCCGGAACCCCTCGACGCCCTCCCCCACCTCGTCCACCACGCCGACCCACTGGTTGCCGAGAACCGGCCTCCCACCGTTTGGCGCCTCCCCGCCGTCCCTGTCGCGCCCGACGAACAGGCGCCAGTCCTCGTCGAAGAGGTCGGCCACGAAGGGGTCCTCACCCCGGAAGACGGCGAGCTCCGTCCCGTGCTTCGGCGAGGCGTACTCTACCCGGGCCCCAATCTCCCCGGGCCCGACCGCGGGCCTCTCGTACGACTCCAGCGCCGCCCGCCGCGGCCCCGCCACCACGAGCCTCCGCGACACCGCGGGCCGGCCGCCCATCACCCGCCGCGTCCCCTCCCCGGTCGGCCTCACGAAGAGGCCCCCTGCCGCTCCGAAGCCCGGGAATGCTCGATGGCCTGCCGGGCGACGTCGTCGAGGGGGGTCTCGCGCCCCGCGTCCTCGCCGAGTCTGTTGGGAAGGTCGGGGATCAGCTCGAAGGCCAGGTACCCTCCGTACCCCATCTCCTCGAGCACCCGGATAAAGCCCGCGAAGTCTAGGTGCCCGAGGCCCGGCGCCAGGCGGTTGGAGTCCGAAAGGTGGACGTGGTTCAGTAAGCCCCCGGGCCCGCGCACCGCGTCCAGGGGCGAACCCTCCTCGACGTTCATGTGGAAGGTGTCGGCCATGACGCCCCCGTTCGAGAGGCCCGTCTCCCGCCACATGCGGGCGCCCTCTTCGAGGCGGTTGAGCATGTAGGTCCCGTAGCGGTTCCAGCACTCGAGCGACAGGTCGACGCCGAGCGACCCGGCGTACTCGCCGGCCTCCCGCACGCCCTCCACGGCCCACCGCCACTCGTCGCCGGGGTCCGCCACCGACCCGACGCGCCCGTACGCCGTCGGGGCGACGATGAAGAGCGGGGCGCCGACCCCGGCCGCGAAGTCCGCGAGGGAGCGCAGATACTGCTGGGCCTCCGACCTACGCACCGGGTCCGGGTGGGAGAGGTCCCGGTTCCGGGTGAAGTTCGGGCAGACGGAGCTTATCTCGAGGCCGGCGTCAGCCGCCGCTTTCTCGACCTTTCTCGGGTCGTGGTTTTCGGGCTCTCCCTCGACCTCCATGGCGTCGTAGCCGAGGCGGGCGAGGCGTTCGGCGGATCTCTCGACGTCCTCGCCGCCGAAGCCGATGACGTTGTAGGAGTAGCGGTAGCCCCCCGTCATCCCTTCAGCCCGCCGGCGGTGAGGCCGCTGATAAAGCGGCGTTGGAGGGCGAGGAAGAGGGCTACGACGGGGAGGATGATGATGATCCCGGCAGCACTCGTCAGGCCCCAGTCGCGGCTGAAGTTGCTCTGGAAGGCGTTAAAGCTCGTCGTAACGGGCTTCAGCGAGTTGTCCTGGATAAACGTCAGGGCAAAGAAGTACTCGTTCCAGGCGCCCAGGCCCGAGACGAGCGCTATCGTCAGGAACCCCGGCCAGCTTAAGGGCAGGATGACCCTCAGCAGGATCTGCAACTCCGTCGCCCCATCGACCCTCGCCGCGTCCTCGAACCCCCGCGGCAACGCCACGAGGTACGAGCGCAGCAGCAGGGTCGCGAACGGGGAGAAGATGGCCCAGTAGATGATGATCAGGCCGAGGAGCGTGTTCGTTAGGCTCAGGCTGCTCCACAGAAAGAAGAGCGGCACGAGGAAGAGCTGAAACGGCAGCGCGCTCGCGACGAACAGGTAGAGCAGGACCACGTCCGTGCCGGGCAGGTCGAGCCGGGCCATCGCGTAGGCGGCCATGCCAGCGATGACGCACACCCCGACCACGGTCCCTACGGTGAGGATCGCGCTGTTCACCATCGTGGTCGCGAACCCGCCCTGGGACCACGCCGTCGGGAAGTTCTCGAAGACCGGCGAGAGCGGGGGTCCGAGCGGGTTGCGCCCGATCTCGGCGTTTGTCTTCAATGAGTTGAAGAGCAGCACCACGAACGGGCCTATGGCGAAGATCGCCAGCAGGACCAGCAAAACGTAGTAGGGCGCCTTCGATGGCTCTCGCTGGGACCTCCGTCCTCCCGTCGCCGCGCTCAAACCTCCCACCCCTTCCGCCTCAGGTAGATAAAGATCATGACGATCAAACCACTCAAAAAGCTCATCCCGAGACCCAGAGCCGCCGCGTACCCGGCCTCGAACCGCGCGAACGCCTCCTTGTACATGAGCGTCCCCACGACCTCGCTCGCCCCCGCGGGCCCGCCCTGCGTGATGATATAGATGTAGTCGAAGACGAGCAGGGAGCCGATGATCGTCATGAGCACGACGAAGACCAGCGTCGCCCGGATGCCGGGGATGGTGACGTTGACGAACTGCTGCCAGCGTCCGGCCCCGTCCATCTTGGCCGCCTCGTAGAGCTCCTTGTCCACGGACTGGAGCGCCGTCAAAAAGAGGAGGACGACGAAGCCCCACCAGTGCCAGTTGTCCACGAACGCGACCGCCGGCAGGGCCAGGGCCTGGCTGCCGAAGAACGAGACGCCTTCGAGCCAGGGTATGCCGAGGAGTGCCAGCGTCGAGCCGATCCCGCGGTCAGGGTCGAGGATGTTCTGCCAGATGGCGGCGTTGACGACGCTCGCCATCACGTAAGGGATAAAGAACAAAACGCGGAAGATCATCTGGAAGCGCGTGATCTGGGAGAGCATAAAAGCCCCCCCCAAACCCATGCCTATCGGGACGGTCAGGAAGATAACGGTCCAGAGCAGGTTGTGCGAGAGCGCGCTCCAGAAGTCACCGTCGGAGAGGATGTCCGTGTAGTTCTGCAGGCCCACCCACTCGGCGGGCCCTATTCCGGACCACTCCGTGAACGAGTAGTAGACGGTCGCCACCGATGGGCCCAGGATGACGAGGACGTTGACGGCCAGCAGGGGCAGCATGAAGAGCCACGCCGAGAGCAGGCGCCTCCGGCGCAGGGCCCGACCCGCCGAGGCGTCCTTGGAGCCGGGCCTCGCGGCGCTCCGGAGGGTCTGTTCGTTTACCTCCACCGCTAGGCGCCGGGCTCGATGATCTTGGGCACCAGCCCCTCTTTGCGCTCCTCGGTGAAGACGCCTGCGAGCCCCTCGCAGTACTCCGCGGCCGTCATGTCGCCGGTGAGGACCTTCTGGATCTCCTCCTGTATGTAAACGGTTGACTTGGAGGGCCAGAACGTCCAGTTCGTGTACCCGAAGTTCCCGTTGCCCGTCGCCTGGCTTAAAGAGACGAGCTGGCGTCTCACCCGCTCGTCCATGCTGCCGGGGAAGTCCCCCTCCTCGAACGGCAGGGGCGCGTTGAACGCCGAGGGCACGGCCGCCATATACTCCGCGGCCCGCTTCTTGTCCGCAACCAGGTAGTCGATAAACGAGGCCGCCCCGTCGGTGTTCGCCGAGCGGGCGTTGACGGAGATGGTAGATCCGATCCCGAGCGCGTACATCTCCTGCGGGACGCCGCTCTGCATGGGCGGCAGCGGCGCCCAGTCCCAATCGTTCTCGTTGCCGGCCCCCTGCCCGAAGAAATCCACGGCCGAGGCCATGAACCACGAGCCCTCTATGTTCATCGCCGCCTTGCCGTCCCCGAAATCCGCGTGCAGCGCGTCAAAGCCGTTTGAGAAGAACTTCTCGCGGCTCCCCCCGAACCAACCCCGCTGCACGTAGTCGTTGAAGAGCTCTATGGCATCCACGAACACGGCATCAGAGAACGGCGTCTCCCCGGTCAGCGCCTCGTACAGCGCCTGCGGCCCGGAGAAGTGGTTCCAGAACACCGTCGGGAACCACTCGACCGCCGCCGGCTCGTCCCCGATCCCGGCCGCGAAGGGCACGATGCCCTGCCCGTTCAACTCCTCGGCCAGCCCCTCCAGCTCGTCCCTGCTCTTCGGCGGCTGCAGGCCCATCTCCTCAAAGAGCGTGCTGTTGAAGTACAGGATCATGGTCTGAAGCTGGTACGGGATGGTGTAGAGCTTGTCGTCGGACCGGCCCAAATCGAGCGCCCACCCGAGCAGCTTGTCGTCCCAGCTGTACTGGTTCACGTACTCGTCGAGCTCGGCGAAGAGGTTGGCGTCGACGTACTCCGCGGCGTACGCCGGACCCGGCGTCGGGATGATGTCGGGCCCCTCCCCGCCCTGGAGCGCCGTGCGGACGAGGCGGTCGATCTCGGCCGGCGGCTGGAACGTGACGTCGAGCTTGGTCCCCTGGTTCGCCTTCTCAAAGCCAGGCTCGATGTTCTGCTTGAAAAAGTCCTGCGGGTCCCCGGGCTCGAGGTTGCTCCACATCGTCACGGGACCACCCGCGGAAGACCCCCCGCCGCATCCGGCCAGCACAGAACCCGCGATCCCCGCCCCGAGGGCGGCCTTCCCCCCCCGGACGATAAACTGCCGGCGCGACAACGGTCTTTGCATCATCAGCATCCTTTCGAACGGCAACAAGCTCCGCGCGGTTGTCCTTTTTCGACCCGCCATCACGCGCCGTTTTTTGAGCGTTCCCTAACTCCCACCGCTTACGTCCGGCATAATAGGCGATCCCGGCGCTTGATTCATTGCTTACACGCCCTGTTTTGTTGTAAAAAACGATTGTCGCTGACGCCATATGGAATGATGGGAAGAATGATGGGAAGAATGATGCCAGGTTCCGGACCAATAGTGCCCTTTGTGCGGGACGCCAGTTTCCCGGTGCGCAGCGCGTGGTACACCGCGCCGCGGCGGCTGCTCGACTACCTGCTCATGTACGTGCAGGAGGGGGAGATGATCGCCCATGTGGAGGGGCGCGAGGCACTCATCCGGCCGGGGGAGTTCTGTCTTATACAGCCGGGGGAGCTACATTCCCTGGAGGGCCCGTCCGACACCATAACCCCCTACGTCCATATGGACGTCTTCTACAACGCGGGGCGCGAGCAAAGCTTCGTCGTGCGGTCCGGGCGGGTGGACGTCTCCGGGTCGGAAGGGTTGATGCAGCCCCGGTTAGAGGCGGTAACCGGGGTCCGCATCCCGACCAGGTTCGTTCCGGCCAACCCGGCCCAGTTCCGGGACACCATGCTAAAGACCATCGGCATCTGGCAGAGGAGGGACTTTCTCGGGCAGCTAGAGTCGCACCAGCTGGCGAGCGGGCTCGTGCTTGAGATGCTCCGTTCCTACTCGCGCGGCGGCGCGGATTCTCCCGACAGGCCGGAGTTCTTGAACTGGATCACATCCCACATGTCCCTCCACCTCTCAGAACCGCTCTCCGTCGCGGACATGGCCGGCCGCGCCGGCCTCTCCCCATCCCGCTTCTCCAGGGTCTTCCGCGACCGCTTCGGCAGCCCCCCGCACAGGTTCCTGCTCCACCTTAGGGTCCAGCGCGCCCAGGACCTCCTCCAGCACACGGGCCTCACCATGCGTCAGATCTCCGGCCAGTGCGGTTTCTCCGACGTCCACCACTTCGCCAAGACCTTCAAGAAGGTCTCCGGCCAGACGCCGGGGGCCTACCGCCGCGCGAGCCAGCCGTCCCGGTAAGGCCGGGGGACAAGGTCCCCGGCGCCGGGTCTAGGCCCGTTCGTAGTGGGCGGGGTTAGAGGGCACGCTCTTGCTGGTCAGATAACCGGCGTGGCTGATGCCCAACAGGGTCACGATACCGGTACTCAACTCCGGCAGGGCGAATATGGAGCGGCCACCGTAGAGCATGGCTCCCACCTCCGCCGCGTAGGCGAAGACCACGATCAGGGTAAAGAAGAACACCTGCACCTTGCTCAGGTCGAAGTAGGCGGCGGAGATAACTTCATCCCCCTTAAAGAGATCCGAGACGCTCGCGCAGGCGGGCGCCTTGTACGCCACGAGCGCGCCCTGAGGCTCCGCGAGTTTGTCGGAGTTCTCACCCACTTTATCCATCGCTAGCGTCGTCTTTTCCTTGGCCTCCGCGTCGACCTCCAGGTTCTTCTTCTGGCTCTTGATGGCCCCGGCGGCGACGAAGGACGTGGTGCTTATACCGAGCAGGCCCCACAACTGCGGCGGGACCGCGATGTTGAGCGGGTTATCACTCGGGTCTTTGCGGATGTTGAACATCGCCACCGTCAGAAAAGCGGAGAGGACCAGGATGGGCCACAAGGAGAGCTGGAGCCTGGAGAGAGACATCTTGTTGCGGGGGTCGATCAGGAGCCCCGCCCACAGGCCCGTGGTGCCACGTCCGATCGTCACGAAGGCCACCGTCAGCAGCCCGGCGACGATCAGCCACGCCACCAGGCCATGCGCAGGCGCGGCGAACCCCGGGATCACCTCGTTAGGAGGGATCAGCAACACGCCGAAAATCAGGGCGATCAGGCCAAGCAGCGCGGCCGTATGCCTCTTCTTCCATTCCGTCACGGTTGTATCGCGACGCGTCCTCCGCGGGCTCACGTTCGCGTCGTACATTCCTTCGGCCATCTCGATAACCTGCCCATCATGTCGCTCGCTCCTGCGGACACATTCAAGCGTGGTTCGATGAATCCGGAATGAAAGAATCGCCGAACAGCGATCATCCCTGGAAAAAACTCAAACTAATAGCGATGCCGGTGACGACCCGCCGTACCACTGGACGCCACGCGGGTCTAGCCAGCGAACCCTTTAGCATCCGCCACCGCGCATATCCATGCGACACCGCAACACGTGGGTCGACCTGTAGTCCTGAGGCCAGCCCTGCGGGACGGTTCCAGGAGTCTCGGGATGCTTATGTCCGCGAAGCTGCATACGGGGTTCGGAGAATGAGCCTTCCACGCACTCGGGTGAATAGCAACTGTCTTCGAAGTCAAGTGGAATACGGCGGTTTCGTGCACGAGTAGCTGGCTCCATAGACGGGACACCGGTTTCGGCTTATCATGTCGCCATCCATACTATCCACCACCATAGGAGCGGGTTCGCATGACGGGGTTGCCTGGACGTGAAGGCATCGTAGACCGGCACTTGGTCGGTAAGGGCGTGGTTGCCAAGGCGCAGCTTACGCTGGGCGCCGGGATGGGCGTGGGGATCGTGCTGGCCGCCGCCTGGGCCGGGGTCATGTTGACGCTCCTGTTGGGGGAGGGCACCACGCTCCTGCCCGAGGTCTTCTGGTGGGCCGTCCTCTGCGGGGTCGTCGCCGCCTGCGGCCTGACGACGCCGGTGGCGATGCGCCTGTGGAAGCGCGGCGTCGAGGGGCTGAGGGGGTCGGGGGCCGACCGGGACCGGGCCTTGGGCGGCCATGCGCCCACCGATGCCGCCGTCGCGGTTCCGGACGGCAAAGACGCCGAACGCCGGCTCCTGGAGGCCATAGACCGCCACGGGGAGATCACCCCGGCCCGGGCGGCCCTGGAGGCCGCGCTCACGGTGGCCGAGGCGGACCGCATGCTGGGCGGTCTGGCCGAGAAGGGCCACCTGGAGGTACGAGCGCGGGACGGGAAGCTCGTCTACTCTTTCTAGGGCGCCGTCGGGCGCGTCCGGCCTCGTCTAGGCCGGTACTACTCGGGGCTGCCAGGGGGTCCGGTTCCTGAGCACCGCGGCCAGGATCGTCAGCAGCTTCCTCATGCAGGCCGTGAGCGCCACCTTCTTGGGCTTGCCTTTGGCGCACAGGCGTTCGTAGAACGTCTTTATGGCGGGGTTGTACCTGCTGGCGACCAGGGCGGCCATGTAGAGCGTCGCCCTGACCGACGAGCGTCCTCCCCACACCGTCCTCAACCCGCGCAGCGTGCCCGAGTCCCGGTTCAGCGGCGCCACCCCCACCAGGGCGGCGATCCGTTTGCGGTCGAGGTGTTCGAGTTCGGGCAGCTCGGCGAGCAGGGTCGCCGACAGCGTCGGCCCCACGCCGGGCACGCTCCGCAGGAGCTCGTCCTTCTCCTCCAAGACGGCATCCTCTCGCACCATACGGTCCACCTCCGCCTCCGTACGCTCGACCTCCTTCCTGAGCCACTTGAGGTGGGCTTTTAGCCCCCTTCGCAGGGGCTTCGGGGCGCGCACGAGGCGGTTGCCCTCCGCCGTGATCATGGCGAGCAGCTGCCGCCTCCTCCCCACCAGGGCCGTGAGCTCCCGCGCCCGCTCGTCGGTCAAGGGCCGCGGTTCCGGACGGACCGCCTCGGCGAAGCGCGCGAGCACCGCCGCGTCGATCCGGTCGGTCTTCGCCAGGCGCCCGACCGACTTGGCGAAGTCCCTCACCTGCCTGGGATTGACCACCGCCACGGGGACGCCGGCGCCGTCCAGCGAGGCGGCCAGCGTCCGCTCGAGGCCGCCCGTGGCCTCGACGACGGCGAGCGCGGTCCCTTCCTCCAGGAGCCGGCCGACCACGCGACGTACGCCTTGTTCGTCGTTGCCGGCGCGCAGGTACTCCCCGCTCGGGCGAAGGACCACGTCCAGTCGGTCCTTCGCGACGTCTATCCCCGCGTAGGTCGGTACTGTCGCCATCTTCCTTTCCTCCTCCTCGACGTGGCCCTGCCTTGCCGATGCGGGCTCTTCGCTGCGCGCGAGGCCCCGGCAACTGTTCGGGCTCTGCCTGCGGCGAAGGCGCGGCGACCAGCGCTTTTTTTCGGCCTCCGGCGAAACCGGGACCGGGGGAGCGAGCGGCCTACCGCGCCCGTACCGGCCGATTCTACGGCTCCACAAAGATACAAGGGGTAAGAACCGGGAGGGCCGGGGCTGAGAGTAACCCAAGGGAAGTGTAGGGTGGCGGGACCGCCGTGTTGTGGTGGATGGATCGGGGCCGGCGGACTTCCGAGAACCCTCAGCAAGAAGTTCGCGGAACGCCCCTTCTACGAGGTTGGGTGAATAGAACTCAAGGAGGTCTAGCCTCATTCCCCGAATGTCTAGGTTCCCCACCCCGGGGCGTGTGGCAGAATCTGTGGCCTTTGTCGGCGCGAAAGGGGGTCGGCTTGTGAGGTTCATGGTGAGCTTCGTCTACGGGGACGGGACGACGCGCGAGGACATAGGGCCCCTCATGCCCGACGAGCAGGCCAGGGTCAAGGAGCCCACGGAGCGGGACGTGGTGGAGGAGCACTTCCTGACCGCGGACCGGTCGCGCGGCTGGTTGGTCACGCAAGGAGAGTCCGAGGACGCCGTCCGGGAGGCCTCGCACCCGCTCTGCGGGTTCTGGGGGGTGTCCGACACCCCGACCTTCGACGCCCAGCCCGCCTGAGGAGCGCGGACGCGGACAAGCCGACTCTGAGAACCCCTACGGGAACCGAGGTCTTGGGCACCCGGCACGACGTACACCCCGGCTCCTCGCCCGTTAGCTTGCGCGAAGCCGGACCGGATGGCATTGCCTTCCAGAGCGATCTCGCGTCCTTCGGCGGCGTCGAGGTGCGTCGCCACCTCTTCCCGCCGGGTGAGGCGGAGGTTGCCGGTTTCGGGGGGCACCTCGTCACGCTGCACCTCGGCAACCCGACCCGCGGCTTGTTCCGCCAGGGGGAGATCTCGGCGGAGGTCACCGAGGGGAGGGACAACGTCATGGTGGTGCCGGCTGGGGTGCCCGCCTACCAGGCGCTGTTCGATCCCTCGGAGGCCGCCAACGTGCTGCTGGACGCTCGCCTGCTCGGACGGCTGGTCGAGGAGGGGGCCGGTGGCGACCCGGGCCGCGTGGAGGTGATCGGCAGCTTCGGGGACCGCGACCCGAGGGCCGCGGGGATAATGCGGGCTTTCCTCCTCGAACTGGAGAGCGGGGGCCGCGCGGGCGGGGCCCTGTACGTCGGGGCCCTCGCCCAGGAGCTGGCGGTGCACCTGCTGCGTTACCATTCCTCGCTCGGGCGGCGCGGCGCGAGACATCTCGCTCGCAGGGAAACCGTCGGCCTCTCCAAGAAGGAACTCGGGACCGCCGTTGACTTTATCGAGGGCAACCTCTCGCGCGACTTCTCGCTCTCTGAGGTCGCCGGGGCGGTGGGCCTCTCCACCCATCACTTCGCGCGGCTCTTTCGGCTCTCCACCGGCCTCGCCCCGCACCAGTACGCCGTCCGTCGCCGCGCCGAGCGGGCGAGGGATCTGCTGCTGGGGGGAAGCCCACCGGGACTGGCCGCGATGGAGGCGGGCTTCTACGACCAGAGCCACCTGGGCCGCCACTTCAAGCGCCTGTTCGGCACCACCCCTAAGAGGGCCCTCGAAGAGTCCGCCAAAACCGGCAAGAACGTCCTATAGCGCGCCGCCCGTCCCCGTACCCTTGCCTTGAAAGACGTGCCGGGGCGGGCGAACGCGGGTTCGGCCCTCTACGGCCCACGCAGGCGAACGAAAGAGGTGTAAGGTGTCGCAGCAAGGAAACGCGGGCGTGGCGGGCGGTCCGGAGCCGTTCACCATCCAGGTGCCGCAGGAGAAGCTCGACGGGATCCTCGGGCGCGTGGCCTCGTACCCGTGGGAGACGCTGGACGACCTCGGCGACTGGCGCTTCGGGCCGCCGGCGAGCTACATGCACCGGGTTGCAGAGCATTGGCTCTCGTCCTACGACTGGCGCGCCGCCGAGCGCGAGCTCAACCGCTTCCCGCACTTCAAGGCCGGGATCGGGGACGGCCTGGAGTTGCACTTCGTCCACGAGAGGGGCTCGGGCGTGGACCCCGGGGCCGTGGTGCTGATCCACGGCTGGCCCAGCTCTGTCTACGACTTCTGGGAGATGATCGAACCCCTGGCGCACCCCGAACGCTTCGGCGGCGACGCCGAGGATGGCGTTGACGTGGTCGTCCCCTCCGTGGCCGGCTATGGCTGGTCGGGCAGGCCGCCCATGGGTCCGCAGGGGCGCAGGATGGAGGCCGCCCAGATCCACGCGCTCATGACGGACGTACTCGGCTACGAGCGCTTCGTCGCGGGCGGCGGCGACAACGGCGCGATGAACGCGGCCTGGATGGCCGTCGACCAGCCCGGGTCGGTCGAGGGTATCCACGTCTACGCACCCAACGTGAGGCCCCACGGGGGCGGCTTCTTCGAGACGAACCCTACCGAAGAGTTCACGCAAGAGGAGCGCGAGTACCTCTTCTGGGAGCTCGGCTACCTGCAGCCGCGGTTCCCGTACGCCCTGGCCCAGGGCTCGTCCCCCCAGACCCTCGCCCAAGCCCAGATGGACAGCCCCGTCGGGCAGGCGGCGTGGATCCTGGAGAAGTTCCAGCGCTGGACCGAGGAGTCCGCGGAGAAGACCCCGGACGAGATCTTCGGTATGGACCGGCTCCTGACCGCGGTGATGGTCTACCTGGTCACGGACTCCTTCGACACCTCCCTGTGGGCCTACCCCGGCGTGTACTCGGACCCGACCACCCTCGAGCCCGGGCAGCGCGTCGAGGTCCCGGTGGGGCTGGTGGCCTGCGCCGACCCGCTGGTGCCGGTGCCCCCGCGTTCGTTTGTCGAGCGGGCCTACAATGTCGCGCGGTGGACCGACATGCCCGAGGCCGGCCACTTCGCCGCCTTCCAGCGTCCCGGCCCCGTCGCGGAGGACCTGCGGGCGTTCCTGCGGCAGATCCGAACCCGCTCCTAGAGCGCCTCCACTTGGGGAACGGGACCTGCTGGAGGGTACGGCCCGCGCACGCCACACGAGGCCGTACCCTCCGGGCTTCAGCGCCCCGCCACTGCCGTCCCTGCCACCGTGGGACAGAGCCTACCCGGTTAACGGCTGAGCTCGGCCTCCTCGTCGAGCCGGGCCAACTTGTGCGGGTTGCGGATCGCGTAGATGCGCGTGATCCGCCCGTCCGCGACCACCAGGCTGACCGCCGTGTCGATCATGCCGGCGAGATCGATCCGGCCGGCGGGTGCGCCGTTCAGCCACGCGGTGCCGACCACCGCGTCCGGCGCGAGCGCCTTGAAACGGGAGAGCAGGGTCGCCACCCGGTCGCGGCCCACCACCGGACGCCTGACAGCGGCCACCTCGCCGCCGCCGTCCGCGACCAGCACGACGTCGGGTGCGAGCACGTCGAGCAGGCCCCGCAGGTCACCACCACGAACCGCGGCCAGGAACCGCTCCACGACGGCCTCCTGCTCGGCACGATCGACCTGTATCCGCGGCCGCCGCGCGGCCACGTGCTGCCGGGCCCGGTGGGCGATCTGGCGGACCGCCGCCGGCGTCTTGCCAACCGCCTCCGCGATCTCTTGATACGGCGTCTCGAACACGTCGCGCAGCACGAACACCGCCCGCTCGGTGGACCCCAGGGTCTCTAGCACGGTGAGCATCGCGATCGAGACGCTCTCGGCGAGTTCGACATCCTCGGCCACGTCGGGGCTGGTCAGCAGCGGCTCGGGCAGCCAATCCCCGACGTACTGCTCGCGCCGCCGCGCCAGCGTGCGCAGCCGGTTGATCGACTGCCGGGTGGCGATGCGCACCAAATAGGCCCGCGGGTCGCGCACCTCGGCGCGGTCGACGTCGGCCCACCGCAGCCACGTCTCCTGCACGACGTCCTCGGCGTCGGCCGCGGAGCCGAGCATCTCGTAGGCGACGGTGAACAGCAAGCCGCGGTGGGCGACAAACGGTTCTTCGCTCATGTCCGCGACGCCACGCCGCTCGGCTGAGGCAGGGGCGCCAGGCCGCAAGACGCCGCAAGCCCCTCGGCCTCGATGCCCAGAGCGACGTTCCCACGCGCAAACTGGTTCGCCATCGCGATCCACGTGGTCAGCTCGACCATCGCGGGCGCCCCGAGCCGGTCGAGCAGCCGCGCTGCGAGCTCGTCGGTGACCGTCGGCGGGGTGTGCGTCATCGCCTCGGCGTACTCCAGGACGTCCCGCTCCAGCGGCGTGAAGACCTCGGATTCGCGCCAGCGCGGGACCTCGCGGGCCTTGGCCAGGTCGAGCCCCTCGTTGTGGGCCTGGAAGTATCCGAGGTCTAGACAGAAACTGCAGCCGATCAGGGACGCCACCGCCATGTGGGCGTAGGACTTCAGGTCCTTGTCGCACGCGTTCCACTTGGCGGACTTCCGGCCGAGGCCGAGGCTGGCCTTCAGCACCGGCTTGCTGTGCCACATCACCCCAAGGGACTCGGGCACCCCTCCGAACATCCTCTTGCTGAACTTCTTGAGCACGGCCCCGTAGAGGCCGGTGATCTCGGTTGGGGGCACTCGGGTGTTGCCGGTCATGGCTCCTCCTCGTTCTCTGGACTCAGCATGGAGACACCGGCCAAGACCGATCTGTGACAGCACGGCAGAAATCCTCGTCGGCCGTGCGCCACGCTGAGCTCCGGTACTCCGACTTCCTCCCCACAGGCCAGGACGATGCCCCCACCGACCAGGGAAAGCCTGCTTACCCGAGGTCCGGATGGGTTGCGGCACGGTTGCCGCACCGGGTCGAACGCTGTCGAGCTCAGGGCTGTTCGTCGAGAGCGTTCATACTGCAAATGGGGTACTTTAGTTGGCGCGCCCGGCAGGACTCGAACCTGCAACGTGCCGATTAGAAGTCCATCACTTGCAGCCGCCGCCGGGGTACAACGAGTCCGACAGGTCCGGAAAACGGCTCAAGTAAGGGCCAAACGGACGCCGTGTCGCCCGTCGTCGGGTGCGGCCCAGCGCGTCCCCGGTGCCGACGGCCGGCAGGCCGAAGAGGCGGGCTACCTTCGCCAGGGCGACCGCGTTGTTGCGGAGCTCGCCGGGGTCGATCGAGCGGGCGGCGCTGATGAGGCCGTGCATGTAGTCGATGGGTAGGAAGACCGCGTTCTCGGGAGTGAGCCTGTCGAGCGCCGCCGCGCGGGTGGTGTTGGTGTTCGCGTCGTCGTGGTTCATGCGTGGTTCATGGGGTTTTCTCCTCGTTGTCGTCGTCGATGGCGTGGCCTGCATGCTTCTCGGTCAGCCCATCCGATCCTCCTTCCCGCTCGCGAAAGGCCGGGCTCCTCCCGCCGTCCCGTGTCGGACCGGACCCCCCGCCGCGCGCCGCGGCCACGGCGACGCTCAGGGCGAGCATGACCGAGAGTTGGGCGGCGTCGCGCGGGTCCTCGTTGAGCAGGGCCACCCAGATCGCGAAGGCCAGATACGCGGCGATCAGGGCGCTCGCTGGGGCTGCGAGGGCGCGCCACCAAAAGCCCAGGAGCATCCCCGCCCCGCCCGCGACGTTGGCGAGCCCGGCGAGCGCGAGCGCCCGTCCGGGCAGCCCGGCCGCCTCGAAGATGGCGACGTCGGGACCCACGCGGGCGAGCTTCATTGCGCCTGCCGCGAGGAAGAACCCGCCGATCGCGGCCTGCGGAACGGCCACGAAGGACGTCGCCCGGAAAGCCCTCCCCCTCCCGCCTCGGCCTTGTGTACCTTCCACTTGTGTACCTTCCACCGCTCTCTCTTCCTTCCTTCAGGCGGGCCCTCGCGGGCCCGCGTGGGTGCGCGGTTACGCGGCCCCGGTGGGCTCCTCGCGGGTGAGGTGGCGCATGATCTCCCGCATCTCCTCGGCGTCGCGGCCCAGGTAGGACGCCCTGCCGTGGTAGGGGGCGAGGTTTGAGACCGGCCTCTCGAAGCCGAGCCAGCCCTCCCTGAGGCGCGCGTCGTCGACGCTCATGAACGGCCACGGCCGCACGACCTCCTCGAGGCCTAAAGCGGCCTGGCGCACGGTGGTCCCCATCGCCGCGTCGCCGGGGAGGAGCAGGCCATCGCGCTGCCGGTAGATTGCCACGCTCCCCCCGGTGTGGCCCGGGAAGTGCAGCGCCTCGACGCCGAACCTCGCGAGCAGCGCCCGTCCCTCGGGGTCCCCGACCGGGTCGATAAAACCTACGCCGGGGGCGGCTTTGAGGGGCTCGATGTTCTCCAGCGGGTGGTCGACGGCGTGGGGGTCGGCGGCGACGGAGTAGGCCGCGTCTACCGGGTGCAAGAGGACGGTCACGTCGCCGAACTCGGCTTGGAGGTCGTCGAGCATCCCGTCGTTGCCAGCGAGGACGTGGCGGTGCGTCAGGACCATCCCGGCGGGCCGGTAGCCCCTCTCGGCCACATCGCGGATCGAGGGCAAGAGGTAGTCGAACGCGGCGTCCACGAAAAGGGCCTCGCCTTCGGCGTCGTCGCCGCCCCCCAGCAGGGCGTAGGAGTTGGTGGACATGCCGTCTTTGCGCGATCCGGGGTCCTCGTGCTCCATCAGCAGCAGGTCGTCGAGGAGCGCCTGGGGCTCCGGGTGGGCTGCGGTGGTGATCATCGCGTCTGCCTCCGTTCGTTCGTTTCGGGTTGCGTCCTATTCTTTCCGTCGTTCCGGGTGTCGGCCGGGGGGTTCGGGGCGCGGCCCGTGGCGTAGCGGTGGGACTCCGCGAGCAGGGCCTCGCTCACGGCCAGCTCCTGCTCGTCCCTGGGCGCGTAGGCGAGCATCTCCCGCACGCCCCGCTCGCGCAGGGGGTGCGGCTCGCCCCACGCCTTCTCGAACAGCTCGCGCTCGACGCCCTCCGGCAAACACAGGTGCATGCTGCCGTCCTCGTGCACGTGCGCGAACTCCCGGCTGCCGGGCGGGGGCACGAACTCCGCTCCCGGCGCCGTCGGGACGGACTCGTCGAGCCACAGCGCGACCGTGGTGGGGACGGAGACGAGGCTGCCGCGCAGCCGCACGCCGGGCAGCGCGCTCTCCGCCCAGCCGACCAACGCTTCGCGAACGCGCCGCGGGCTCTTTTGAGTGTGCTGGAGGTGCGGCACCGCGTCCCGGTCCGCGGCCTTTCGCCCGCCCTCGGCAGCAGGTCGAGGCGTCGTTGCATAGCGCCATTCATCGTACGGGTACTCCTCTCACTCGTCGCGTCACGCACAGGGGTGATCACAGCGGGATCACGAACCAGCGCGTCACGGCCACGAATGCCACGAGCGCGAAGACGGCGGCGGTGACGAACGCCTGAAGCCACTCACCCTCCCGCAGGTGGAAGACCGCGGCGCCCCCCACGATCAGCGCGAGCCCCGTCGCCGCCAGCGGGGTCAGCCAGGGCAGGAGGCCGGTCCACCCCGGCAGGGTCAGCCCCGGGGCGGCGAGGACCTCGGCGATCCCGAGGAACCGGAAGAACCCTATCGAGAAGGGCATCTTCCGCAGGACTTTGCTCACGGAGTCGGGCGGGTAGAGGTACATCAGACCGTGGGCCAAGAACAGGAAGGCCAGCATTATCTGCGCGACCCATAGCGCGGTGTTCACTTCGTTGCTCCTCTCATCGTCCCAAGCTATCGGCGGGCCGGTCCGGCGACCGGCGCGCTTTCTCGCTTCGTGGCCGCCGTGGCCGGTAGATCGGCGTCCCCCCGGACGAAAAGCCCGTCCAGGTAACGCTCTAGGCGGAAAGCGTCGCTCCGAGGTCCCCTGTAGGCGACGTATCCGTCGGGCCGGATCAGGAACGCGCTCGGCCGACGAGCGCCGTAGGCTTCGTGCAGCTTCTGCTCGCCGGTCGGTATCCGGTGGATCTCGACGGGGAGACCGTAGCGGTCGAGCCGGGCGGAGACCTCCTTTTGAGCCGTTCCATGGCCTGTGCCGCCCCGCGTCCCCTCGAAAAGGAGCAGGTGGTGGCCTGGCCTCCGGAGGAGGTCGTAGAGGCTAGTGCCGTCTTCGAGGAGGCCGTAGGGCGCGCGGTCGCCGGGCCTTGGGGCCTTGCGGCCGAAGCCCCCACCGTCGGCCACGACGGGGCTCCCGCGGTAGTTCACGCGCACCTGCGAGATGATCCCGAACAGGAGGCCGCCCACCGCGCGCGAGCGCTCCGTGAGGTTCAGGAGCCCGGGCATGAGGACGGTCCTGAACCTCTTTAAGAGCGGGTTGTCCGTCACCTCCAGGCTGAACAGGCGGTCCGTGACGGCGAGGACCCGGCGCGCCACGGGGAGACGCTCGGCCTCGTAGGAGTCGAGAAGTCGGGGCTTGGCGTCCCCCTTGACTACCGCCGCGAGCTTCCAGGCGAGGTTGTAGCCGTCGGCGATGCCGGTGTTCATGCCCTGCCCACCCGCCGGCGAGTGGATGTGGGCGGCGTCCCCGGCGAGGAAAACGCGACCCTCCCGGAAGCTGTTCGCCATCCTGCGGTGGATGCGGTAGGTGGTCACCCAACGTGATCCGGTCAGGCGCGCTCCGACGCCGCTCTCCTCCTCGACGATGGGACGGATGTCTTCTAAGCCGACATCCTCGCGGCGGTCGTGCTTGGCTTTCAGGCTTTGCGTGAGGCTGCCGATGACGCGGAAGCGCCCCTCGCCCTGCATGGGGAAGAACGCGAGGAAGCCGTCGTTCGTGAGGTCGAGGTAGAGGTCTTCGTGGCCCTTGTCCCACTCCATGTCCACGTCGGCGAGGAAGAAGCCGTCGTCGTAGGTCTCGCCCTCCAGGCTCAGGCCCAGGGACTCCCTCACCACGCTCCTGGCGCCGTCGGCCCCGATCACCCACGCGGCCTCGACGGTCTCCCGCGTCCCGTCGGGGCGCCGCAAGACCGCCGTGGCGGCCCCATCGTGCTGGCCCCAGGG
>CADCUT010000145.1:22180-29637 GCA_902805975.1 uncultured Rubrobacteraceae bacterium
TTTCCGGGCCCTTCGGCCCTCAAGCCGTCGAGGAGGGCCCCGACGACGTCCCGCGCGTACTCGTCCTTGCCCGGCAGGCCCTCCGAGAGGTGCGGGAAGACCTCGCGGGAGAGCATGTAAAAGATCAGCGACCCGAAGAACGCCCTGGCGACGCTCTGGGGGTTGTGTGGCTTGAGGACGCCCAGCTCGACCTGGCGGCCCAGGTAGGCGACCAGGAAACCGAGGACCCTTCCCTGCACCTCCCCGACCATGCGCGCGCTGCCCTGCGGGTCGAGGGCCGACTCCGCGAAGATCACGCGCAAGAGGCGCACCACCCTGGGGTCATCGTAGGAGTCGAGCTCGATCTTCGCCGCCAGCGAGAGCACCTCCTCCGGCGGACGGTCCATCAGCGCCCCCGTGTCCCCCGAGCGCCGGACCAGGCCGGAGAGCTCGGAGACGACCGCGAAAAAGAGGTCCTCCTTGCCCTCGAAGTACCAGTAGATCAGGGGCTGGGTCACCCCGGCCTCCCGGGCTATGGCCCTCAGCGAAGTCCCCCCGAACCCCTTCTCTGCGAACACCTCCAGAGCGGCCTCCAGGATCTCCCGGCGCCGGTCCGGGTGCCGCACCTTCTTTGCCTGTTGCGCGATGGCACACCTCCTTTCTTTATCAGTTGATAAAGAGTGTACACCATATTTATCAACTGATAAAGAGGCCCGCATGAAATTCGCGCGGAAGATCGCGGAGTAGGCGCGGTGCATCAGGGCGCGAGAGGTCCGAGCGTTCACGTGTACCGGCTGAACTCTGCCTTTGCCGGTACGCCTCCCTGGGGGCCGAGAGTCCGCTATTTGGGCGGGTTACAAAGTCGCGGATCGCGGGAGGTTTAGTTGGTACAGCAAAATGGCTCGGACGGAGGTAAACGGCGGGTGGCGCTCTACTGCCGGGTTTCCACCTCCGACCAGGACAACGACCGCCGGGAGCGGGACCTTAAAGAGTACGCCGAGCGCGCCGGGTACGAGGTCGTCGGCGTGTTCAAGGAGACCCTCTCCGGGATCAGAAAGGCCAGGGGCAAGCAGCCCGTGGAGCGCAAGGAGGCTATGGACCTCGCCCAGCGCCGGGAGATCGACGCGGTGCTGGTAACCGAACTGACATGGTGGGGGAGTCATTTCAAAGCGTACAATGCTTATTTCTTAGGTACGTTTCCGCTCCGATGCTACTCATGGTCCGTGGCGGTAAGGCCCAGTGACAGCTACCCCGTCACTGGGCCTTCTAGCAGGTGGTAACCAACCGTGCTTCATGGCCTCCGCCGTGGCTTCGGGCCTCTTGTAGTAGCCCTTCATCACGTTGTGTCCCCGCACGACCAGCTCCCCCCACCCCCCCGCGCGGGACCTCACGATCGTTCTCGTCGAAAACCTTCACCTCAATGCCCCAGAACGGGAGCCCGATGGAGCCTACCTTGCGCTCCTCGGCCGAGCGGTTGAAGCCGGTGCCCGGGCTCGTCTCGGAGAGCCCGTAGCCCTTCAGGGTACGACGCCGAACTTCTCCTCGAAGCTCTTCATGACCTCGACCGGCATCGAAGCCCCGCCCGAGATGCCGAGACGCAAAGAAGAAGTGTCGTAGTCTTCCGCGTCCGGGCGGCGGAAGAGGTACTGGTACATCGTGGGCACGCTGACGAAGGCGTTGACGCCGAAGTCCTGTATGGCCCCGAGCGTCGCCTCGGGCTCGAAGCGCGGGACCATGGCGATCGTGTTGCCCTTGTAGATCGAGGCGTTCATGACGGTAGTCTGGCCGAAGATGCCCGAGACCCTGTAACCTGGGCCGAAGCGCGCGAGAAATCGGGGCAGGCGCGGGCCACAATTGCCGGGAGCTGCCGCCGGGGCCGCGCGGTCCGACGCCAAAGAGACCGGGAGGCAGCTATGAGGATGCCGGAGTTCGAGCTTGAGCGCTACTTCGCCCGCCACGAGTTCGACGCTCCCTACCTGCTGAGCTCCTCGAACATGGAGACGGTGCGCATGGACGGGTTGCTCGATCTGGCAGACGACGAGGGGCGACGGATGTGGGAGAACCTCTCCCTCGGCTACACGGAGCCGCAGGGACACCCGCTGCTGCGCGAGGAGATAGCGTCCCTCTACGAGACCGTTCCGCCGGAGGGCGTGCTGGTCTTCTCGGGGGCCGAGGAGGCGATCTTCGCCCTCTCGAGCGTGGTCTGCGGCGAACGGCGCGGTGGCCGCGCGGCCGTCGTCTGGCCCGCCTACCAGTCCCTCTACGAGGTCGCCCGCTCCGCCGGGGCCCAATTGGACCTCCTGGAGCTGCGCCACGAGGATGGGTGGGCGTTGGATCCGGACGCGCTCGAAGACCTCGTCGGGCCTTCGACGGGCCTCGTCGCTCTCAACTTCCCCCACAACCCCACCGGCGCCCAGCCCGATGCAGAGACCTTTAGCCGGGCTGTGGACGTGGCCCGGGAGGCAGGCGCCACGCTGCTCTCCGACGAGGTGTACCGGCTCCTCGAGCACGATCCCGCGGACAGGCTGCCGGCCGCCGCGGACCTCCACGAAGGGGCGGTCAGCCTCGGCGTGATGTCCAAGTCCTTCGGGCTCGCGGGCCTGCGTATCGGCTGGCTCGCCACCCGCGACCTCGACCTGCTCCGGCGCGTGGCCGCTTTCAAGGACTACACCACCATCTGCAACTCCGCCCCAAGCGAGGTCCTCGCGCTGATCGCCCTGCGCGCCAAGGAGGAGATACTGGGCCGCAATCTCGGCATCGTGCTGGAGAACCTCCCCCACGCCGACGCCTTCTTCGAGAAGTGGCGGGGAACTATGGAGTGGACCCGCCCGAGGGTTGGCTGCATAGGCTTCCCGCGCCTCCTAGCCGACCACCCCACCGATAGGTTTGCGGCCGACCTGGTCGAAGGAGAAGGTGTGATGCTGCTGCCGGGGGGCGTCTACGGGCACCCGGGCAACCACTTCCGCCTCGGCTTCGGACGTCGAGATTTCCCGCAGGCCCTCGAACGCCTCGACCGCTTCGCAGAGAGGCGGCTGGCCTAAACAAAAACCCCTCCCCGTGCGGGTGGAGGTCTCCGCCGGGACCCGCCGGCTCTCTGCCGGGTCTGGCTCGGCACGGGCATAAGGCGAGAGCATGATGGCCTTCGGGTTTCCCAGAGCGCCCCTTCTGCGAGGTTGGGTGGATAGAGGCAAAGTTGGAAGGCCAGGGCTCTTCTCGTCGTCTCGCGCCACCGCGTTCTCGCGGTTCCTGGGGGACGCCCGACCCGAAGCCGTCGGCACGCCTCATCCCGCGCTCCAGCCGGCGTCGGTGACGAGCACGGCGCCGTTGTCGAGGCTCGCGTCTTCTGAGGCAAGGAAGAGGACGGCGCGGGCCACCTCGTCGGGCGAGCCGGCCCTCACGCCCGCCGCCAGCAGCGGTTCGAGGCGCCGCCAGCCCAGGGGGTCGGGGTTTCCAAGGGCGATCCCGCTGTCCACCGCCCCGGGGGCGACGGCCACGCAGCGCACGCCGCTGTCGGCGTAGTGCCAGACGACGCTGACTGGGTTTGGAGGGCGAAGGCGTGGGAAGGGGGTCAATGGGATCAATACTTCTGATTCTGCTTGTCATGACGATAGGAGCGGTGTTCGCCTGGCATCGGATCAAGACCAGAGGGCTTGCGACCGTCCTTGAGGACGTCCGGCGTTTCATCTCCAACCAGAACTCCAAGGATGTGGTTGCTTACAAGTCCTCCAAAAGGCTCGTCTCGAGACACTGGGACAAGTTGGATGAGTGGGGTCAGAGGCTTCAGGAGCAACACGAGAAGAAGCAGGAGGCGAAGCCCGTAAGCCAGAAGCGGAACCACTCCCAGCGCCATGGAAGGGCCACAGGAGCGACGTGGAGGAGCCCGACGTCGAACACGTTCGATGACGGTGACCCCGTCTCCCGTTGGTGCCAGGAGAAAGACCGGAGGGACCGGGAGACGGCGGCGAAAGTCAATAACACTCTACTTGGGGTCTTCGGAATCTACGTCTTACTTCTGCTCATAGCGGGTATTCCGGGCCTCATAATCCTGGCCAGTTTCCCCGCCCTAGGGATCCCGTTGTTCCTCTTCGTAGCGGTTGCCGCCTGGGTCATCTTGAAGCTCTAAGGCCTCCCGGTAGGTCGGGTCGTATAAGGGCCGTAGACCAAGAACCAACTCGTATTGCTGTGGATGGGACCCGGGTGGTTAACCTGGGTCCCAATAATTGTATAGCTTTTCCCCGTACCTAAGCCGACCTTAAAGGCGCGCCCGGCAGGACTCGAACCTGCAACCTGCGGATTAGAAGTCCGCTGCTCTGTCCAGTTGAGCTACGGGCGCATCGGCGTATCTATGCGGATTACTCCGCGGCCGGGGCCGGGCAAAATCCCCGGTGGCAGCAACGCGGCAGCAATAGGGTTCAAAGCGCCTCGTCCATGGCGTCCCCGAGCCCGCCGTCCATCCCTTCTATGACGTGGGAGTAGGTGTCCAGCGTGATGCTTATGCTGGCATGGCCCAGAAGCTCCTGGACGTACTTGGGGTGCTTGCCTGCCATAAGGAGTATTGTAGCGCAGCTTTCCTATGCGTTGGAGCGAATCTTTATCCGGCGCCACAACATGTAGGGAGACGAACCGGGGCTGGAGGCGTTCTTACGAACATGCGAATGGCCAATAGGCCGCAGCTATGCAAGGTGCTGGATATAGACTTCGGAGAATCATCCTTCCACGCACTCCGGTGAATAAGGCTCCGGGTGCCCCCGAGGTTCCTGCCTCAAGTCTTCCTCGCGTACCCCCAAAGCCTCGGCCAGCCTGCGCGTGGTCCGGGCCGAGGCCTGCCTGCGCAGCTCTTCGAAGTCCGAGATGGAGTCCGCCGAGACACCGCTCTTTGCAGAGAGTTGGCGCACGGATACGCCGCGCCCCTCGCGCACCCTCCTCAGGCTCTGTAGCAGCGGCATGGACCGGCGGCGTCGGGAAGGGCTCTGCCCCGACCTCCTACCTTGTTCGTGCCCCGGAACACACATGCTATACGCGGGGGCGCGTTTGCGGCGCTGGCCGCTCCGAGTACCCCCGACACGGGACCGGGGCAAAGAGGGGGCCCGGGACCCCGTAGGACCCCGACCCCCGTTTTGCGTAGCCTGGTTACTCGGCGCTCTGGCAGTTGGGATCCGAGTTTGCGTCGCCCCGCGCGCCCTCCGACACCCCCGGGTTCGTGCCCGACACGGGCGCGCCGATGCGGCCGTCCGTGTTGTCGAAGCCGGGGTTGGACCCGCCTTGGGGCGTGCCCACCGCGCTGGTGCTGTTGGCGCACTCCCCGGCCGGGGTGGGCCCGTCGCCGATGGCCAGGGCCGGGAACGCCACGGCCGACATCATCAGCGCCGAGGCCGCGCCGCCGATGACCATCCTCTTCACTATGCTCACTCTTCCTCCCTCTCTCGTGAACGATGAGGGGGACTCGAATGCCCCCCTTCATATGTAAGATACGCAGCATCGGACCCTCCGGTTCACCTTGCGCCGGGAGGGCCGGGGCCATGCGGACCTCCGAGAACCCCCTCAGCCCGAAGTTCGCGGAACCCTTTTTCCACGCACTCGGGTGGATAGGCCGTTAGCAGGATGGCTCCGGCGGGACTACTGGTCGCCCTGGCCGTCCGGGGAGCCGCCCGAGGGGCCTTCACCGTCGGCGGATTTGTGGGAGGTTATATCGTGGAGGCCTATCCACTGCTCCATGAGCGCCTTCCTCACCGCCTCGTTCCTGGAGCGGCCCCCCACCTTCTGGTAGATGTTCGCCAGGTGGCGCTTGACCATCGCCTCTGCGAGTTGCAGCTCCTTGCCTATCAGGCGGTTGGAGAGGCCGCGGGCGGCGAGCACAACGACCTCGGTCTCCCGCTCCGAGAGGGCGCCGGCGGGCTCGTCGCCGAGGCGCTCGAGCAGGGCGCGGGGCATGGAGATCACGGCGTTTCCGCCGCCGGGGTCGCGGGCCACGGAGCCTATGGTGGCGACGAGCTCCTCGGCCGATGAGGACTTGCAGGTAGGCGTCTATGCCCATCTTCGATATCGCCTGCACGTAGCGCAGGTTGTCCCACAGCGTGAGCACGACGACCCTGGAGTGGGGCGAGGCTTCTCGCAGCCCCGAGACGATCTCCTCGGCGGTCTTGGGCTGCATGTCCAGCTGCGTGACGATGACGTCCGGCTTGGTCCAGCGGACCCGCTCGGCTGCCTAGGGGCCGGTGGAGGAGGCGCCGACCACCTCCACACCCCCGCGGAAGGCGAGGATGGACTCCAGGCCCTCCCTGAACATGGTGTGGTCGTCGGCCAGGTGCACCCGCACGGCGCTCACGGCCCCCCCCCGTCCTCTTGGGCGTGCCCCGGGCCGAGGAGGAGCTCCTCTTCGGCCCGGTCGAGGGCCGCCAGCACGTGCTCGGTGCGGACCTCGGCCACGCTCCTGGAGTACCCGTCGGCCGAGATCTCCGCGCCCGGAGCGGTGGCCCCCACGCCCCCGACTAGGGGCGCGATCTCCACCAGAAGGCCCCGACCCTGGCCCCGGGCGGCACCCGGTGGGCGACGATGAGGTGCGGGCGCACCCGGAGGGCTTCCTCCTCGACGTCTTCTGTGGGACCAAGGACCGTCACCTCGGCTTGGGGGCGGTGCGTGCCTAGCGAGGAGGCGAGCCCCTCGGCGTACATGGGACGTGAGTAGGTGGGGGCATCATCGCAGGTCGGGGGCCGCCCGTGGGCCTACGGGTCGAAATCTGGCCCCAAAGGTGCAGGGACACGCGGCACCTCGCCGCGCCAACTCCTTGGGACCCCCTACGGGCTGTGTTCGGGGGGCGCCGCTTCTGGGAGGTACGGCGAATGGGAGTAGGATCGGTCTACCCGCCCCGGCTGAAGTGTTCCTCGGGCGCCTCGGGGCCGGGCATCCCCTCGTCCAGTTCCAGGCCGCACGAAGGGCAGGAGGGGGAGTGCTCGACGTAGGTGGCGCTGCCCTCGTCGTCGTCGAAGTGGGCCCGGAAGCGGAACGCCCCGGCGTTCTTGATCTCCGCCCACAGCCTGTGCCCGCAGCCTCCGCATAGGGTGAGCATCGCGGCCGCGACCCTACCGCCGGGGCGATGGTGCTTCATGGGCCGCAAGGTGCAGATCAGCCCGGCGAGGGCCAACTTGGCCCGAAAGGCGCACGACGGATGGGCCGCGCGGGCACGCCCAACGAGAAAGGACCCCCGGCTCCTCGCGAGCCGGGGGTCCGGTATGGTGCGTTTGTCTGCCTCGGCTATCTCGCGCCGACCATCTCCTTCGCCTTCTCGGTTGGCGTCTTCTCGCGCCCCCCGTCCGCCGGTCTGGTCTCGGACCCGGCCCTCCTGCGACGCCGGTCCTCCTCCGCCCTTGGCCTGCGGGCCTCCTCGTCTAGACCGAGGTCCTTGCGCTCGAAGCACATGGACTCATCCGCTCCTTCCGTGGTCGCCTGCGGTGCTTCCTTTTCGTGTCGTACCACGCGCC
>CADCUT010000146.1 GCA_902805975.1 uncultured Rubrobacteraceae bacterium
ACTTTCGACCCGCCGCACCGCCCCCTCCCGGAGCACCCCGCGATAAAGTCCTACCGGCGCGCCCTGCCGGAGGGCGCGGTCCTCGCCTACCCGCTGGACCCGCTCGACCGCATCGGCCTGCCGGTCTGGTCCGCGGAACTGTTCGCCGCCCGCGGCTCGATGCACCACGGCGTCGGCTTCGGCCCGACCGACGCGCGGGCCGCCATCGGCGCCTTCGGCGAGCTCTCCGAGACCCTGTTCGCCGGCGACGCCGTGAGGCGCCTCCGGCCGCGCCGGGCCTCGTACCTGGACGTGCTCCGCGAGGTGGGCCCCGACGGCGTCGTCGACCCGCTTGGCGTCTGCCTCCCCGCCGGCGGCGACTACTACACGCCGACCCGGCCCTTGCGCTGGGTGGAGGCGCGGCGGTGGGCGACGGGGGAGGGCGTGCTCGTGCCGATCGAGCTCGTCGCGGCCTCCCCGGTGGACATAGAGCCCGACGGGGCGTGGCTCGTCCCGCCGGTCACCAACGGGCTCGGGGCCGGGCCCACGTTGGACCACGCCTTCGCCCACGGCCTGCTGGAGCTTGTCCAGCGGGACGGCAACAGCGCGACCTACCGCGCGCTCGACCTCGGCATCGGTATCCGCCTGGACGAGGTCCGCGACCCGGCCACCCTAGCACTCCTCGATACGCTCGACCGTGCCGGCATCGAGGTGACGGTCAAGCTCGCCTCAACGGACTTCGGCATCACGAACCTCTACGTCGTCGGCGCCGAGCGCGACCCGGAAGAGACCCCGCACCCGCTCGCGCTCACCGCCTGCGGCGAGGCGGCCGACCCCGACCGCGAGAAGGCCCTCAATAAAGCCCTCATGGAGTACGTGGCCGGCCGCTCCCGCAAGCCCTTCGACAACGGCCCCATCTCCCGCATGACCGCCGTCGCCCCAGGCTTCTACGTCAGCCGCGCCATCCGCGCGGCCACCCTCGAGCATGAAGAGGAGCGGGGCCTGCGCGAGGCGGTAGCCTGGCTCGGCATGGACGCCCGCGGGATGCGGGATCTCCTCGAAGACCCCGTTTTCTCGGTCCGCTCCCGGATAAACTTCTCCTCCCTGCCCGAGCCCCCGACAGAGGCGGGCGAGGGATCCGCGGCGGCCGTGGTGGCAAACCGTCTGCGCGAGGGAGGCTTCGATCCCCTCTACATCGACCTCTCACCGCCGGGCGGTGAGGTCCGGGTCGTCAGGGCCATCGTGCCGGGCCTGGAGGTCGAGACGGCGAGCTACGGCCGCATAGGTGCCCGGAACCTGCGCCGGTTGCTCCGCCGCGACGACGACCTCGCCGGCACGGAAGCCCCGCCGGAGGGCGCCAGGCGCATCCTTCTACCCGAGGCGCGTCGCGAGGAGTTCGGACCCGAACCGTGGCTGGACGTCGGGGCGCTGAACCGACGGGTGGGGCGCCTCTACCCGCTCTACCGCGAGACCTCCCGCCACGTGGCGGCCCTCGTCGCCGACGGTGTCTTGTGAGGCGCCGGGCTCTCGCGTGGCGAGCGGGGGCGACCGGCGAGAGAGAGGAGGGTTCCCGTGGATGAGGAGCGGCGCGACGGGCCCATAGCCGACATCATGCGCACCCCGGGAGGGGAGAAGTGGCGGGTGCTGGCGGAGAAGGGCGCCCCGACATTTCTCCTGCTCGAAGGCGGGACCGGCCCGGCGCGGCCGGACGCGGAGGGCTCGGCGCTCGGGGCGCTGGCCGGGGACATCTACCGGGGGCTTGCCCGCGCCGAGCGCGACGGCTGGCCTGGCGGCGTAGCCCTGGCCTTACAGACGCTCGCGGACCGCTCGTTCTTCCCACCGGCCATCGCGCCCACGGGTACCCGTCACGAGACCGAGACCTTCCGGGCGCTGGCCGAGGGGCGTTACGTGCGGGCGGTCAACTTCCACGCCACGCCCCGCCGCCTCGCCGCCGGGTTCGAGGAGCAGCTCTCAAGGCTAGCTGAACACTTCGAGCCCGTCTCCCACGAGGACCTTGTGGGCCTGCTCGCCCGCGGCGAGTGGCCGCACGAGAGGCCCGGCGTCGTCATCAACTTCTTCGACGGTTTCAGGGACAACCACGAGGTGGCCGCCCCCATCCTCGACAGGCTCGGCCTGACCGGCTGGTTTTTCCTGATCTCCGGCTGGATCTCCTCCCGCCCCGAAGACCAGCGCGCCTTCGCCGAAAACCACCTGATGAACCTGCCATATGATGAAAGCGAGTTCTCCGAACGCGACCGCCTGGCCCTCTCACCGGAGGAGATAGAGGACCTCGCCCGCCGCGGCCACGTCATCGCCTCCCACACCCGAAACCACACCACGGCCTCCCCATCCTTCGCCCCCGACCTCTCCCCCGAGGCTCTCGCCCGTGAGGTCGCCGGCTCGAAGCGGACCCTGGAAGACTTCGCGAGAAGACCCGTGCGCGCCCTGGCATGGCGAGAGGGGACGCCGCTCGGCACCGACCTGCGCGCCGACGGGGCGCTCTCGGAAGCGGGCTACGAGCTACTGTTCGCCAACCACGCCGTGCAACTCGTAGCCGGGCCTTCGGCCGGGCGGAGCTAGGCTTCGGCTGGAGGGGCGGGTTCGGGGAGGGGAAAGAGCCCCAGGAAGCGCTCCACCGCCGACCTGTCGCCCTCTATCTTCAAGTCGCCAGCCTCCTCGGCCTCGGCGAGGGGACGGCCCGCGTAGATTAGCCCGGCCAGGGTATCGGAATCGGCCTCGACGATAGCATCGGGACCGTTCGCGCTCCCGCGGGAGATCTCGAACCGCCCGTCGTCCACCACGGCGTGGAACCGGTCCTCGCCGAACCTCAGCTCGTAACTCGCCCTGAACCCCTCCGCGGCGCGCGGGTCGAACATCGTTCGGAAGGAGAGAACCAGAGAGTCAACGCCTAGAGCGGCGTCTCGGGGTTTGGATGGCGACCGGGCGCCCCAGCGTCCCAGCCTCACGATCACGGGCTCCAGCTCCTCGCCCCACCCGGTCAGCTCGTAGACGCGGGAGGCCGCTGGCGGGGGAAGCTTGCGCCGGCGTAAGATCCCAGCCCCCTCCAACTCGCGCAACCGCTGGGAGAGGACGTTGGGGCTCGCGCCCGGCAGACCGGCCCTGAGGTCCGTGAAACGCTTCGGTCCTAGCAGCAACTCGCGCACCACCAGGAGCGCCCATCGCTCCCCGACGAGGTCGAGCGCGTGCGCCGCCGCGCACCCGTCGTCGTACGTGCGCTTCTTGGATTCTCGCATACCTACCATATAGCCGAGTCTACCACCGGAGATCCTGTCGTCTATCTGTTTGGTCGTATTTATCAATCTAATGGTTGTGATTTAGGACTAATTCCGTATGCTCAGACCAGAAGATTCTGGGCTGGCGAGGGAGGACTCTTTGAGGAGATTGGTCGCGGTGGAGATGGTGTCCCTGGACGGGATCATGGGGGCGCCGGAGCAGTGGGCTCTTCCGTACAACGACCGTGAGATCGAGAGGGCCAACGAGGCCGGCATGGCCGCGTCCGACGCGTTGCTGCTCGGGAGGGTGACGTACGAGGCGTTCGCCGCCTTCTGGCCGCACCAGCCGGGCGGCGCGCCAGTGGTGGATTACATCAACAGGGTGTCCAAGTACGTGGTCTCGACGACCCTGGAGGAGCCCCTGGAGTGGAACAACTCGGCCCTGATCGGGGGCGACGTCGCGGAGAGGATAGCCGAACTCAAGCGGCAACCCGGGGAGGACATCACGATAGTCGGCAGCGACACGCTGGCCCGTTCCATGTTGAAGGAGAGCCTCCTCGACGAGCTCAGGCTCATGGTCTACCCCGTCGTCGTGGGCGGCGGGAAGCGCCTCTTCGAGGGGGAAGGACCTCCTGTGGGGCTCGAACTCGTCCGCACAAAGACGTTCGATGCGGGCGTCGTCTCCCTCGACTACCGGCCCGCCGGAGAGGGGAAGGCCTAGATGGAACCGCTACCTCAGGATAAAGGCGCGGTGATCTACCGGGCCGGGACCGCCGCCTTCGACGGGCGCCGGGAAGAGGAGAACGCGGGTGCCTGAGCTGCGAACCCTCACGGGTGGCATCGCGTTCGGCGAGTCGCCGCGGTGGCACGAGGACCGCCTGTGGTTCTCCGACTGGGGTACCCAGGAGATCGTCGCCGTCGATCCCTTGGGCAACAGCGAGGTAATGGTCCACGCCGCGGCGAGCGCCCCGTTTTGCATCGAATGGCTGCCCGACGGCCGCCTTCTGGTCGTGTCCGGGTCCGAGGCGCGGCTCCTGCGCCGGGAGCCCGACGGGTCGCTGGTGGACCACGCAAACCTGAGCAACCTCTCCGAGCACCCTTGGAACGACATCGTCGTGGACGGCCGGGGCAACGCTTACGTCGGCAACATCGGCTTCGATTTCCCGGACGGCGAGTTTGCCCCAGGATCCCTCGCGCTAGTTACCCCGGACGGGAAGGCCCGGCAGGTGGCGGATGGCCTCGCGTTCCCGAACGGTATCGTCGTGACGCCCGACAACTCGACGCTGATCATCGCCGAGTCCTACGGCAGCAGGCTTACCGCCTTTGACGTCGCGGCCGACGGAGGTCTGTCGAACCGGCGGGTGTGGGCCGACCTCGGCGACGGCGTGCCCGACGGCATCTGCCTCGACGCGGAGGGCGCGATATGGTACGCGGACGTGCCGAACGAGCGATGCGTGCGCGTCCGCGAAGGCGGCGAAGTTCTGCATACCATCGAGCCCGACCGGGGCTGCTTCGCCTGCATGCTCGGGGGACCCGACGGGAAGACGCTGTTCATGGTGGTGCGGGAGTGGCGCGGCATGGAGAGCGCGACCGAAGAGAAGAGTACCGGCCAGATCCTGACCGCCCCGGCGCCCGCTGCCCGCGCCGGCCGGCCGTAGGTGAGGAACGGCGCTTGAGGTCGGAGCCCTCACGGACGACGAGGCGCGGGAGGCGAACGTCGTTCGGCGCGACCCTCCTTGATCTCGCTGGCGAGCAAGGCGCCGAGTGGAGCCACGAACCGCAGGACAAACCCGGAGTAACGGAGGTTGCAATGAACCAGTCTCGCACCGGCACGCTCAAGGTTCCAGGCGCGACGCTGCACTACGAGGTCAGCGGTGCCGGACCGGTCCTGCTGCTCATCCCGGGCGGGCCCGCGGACGCCGGCGCGTTCGCCCCCATTAGGAGCGAGTTCTCCGACCGGTACACGGTGGTTACCTACGATCCGCGGGGGCTGTCCCGCAGCCCGTTCGACGGCGAGCCACAGGACACGAGTGTAAAGACCTTCGCCGACGACGCGCACCGGTTGCTCGCGGCGCTCGGCACCGAGCCGGCGTACGTGCTCGGTAGCAGCGGCGGCGCCCTGGTTGGGCTTGAGCTGGTCTCCCGGCACCCGGAGCAGGTGCGGGAGCTGGTAGCCCATGAGCCACCGTTGACCCGGCTGCTCGCCGACGCCGACGAGCACGCCAGGTTCTCGCGGGAGGTCTATGACACCTACCTCTCCGCAGGGGTCGGCCCGGCGATGGGGAAGTTCCTCGCCTCGGCCGGGCTCGACGGAGACCCACCTCAGCCGCCCGCCGGCCCCACCCCCGAGATGGCCGAGGCGATGGTCCGGATGCAGGGGAACCTCGACTTCTTTCTCGGGCATATGTGGTTGGCGCTCGGCGACTACACGCCGGACATCTCCCGGATCCGGTCGTTGCCGATCACGGTGGCCGTGGGCGAGGCTTCGGAGGGGCAACTCGCGTACCGCGCCGCCCTGGCGCTGGCCGAGCGGCTGGGGAAGGAGCCCGCTGTCTTTCCCGGAGATCACGGCGGGTTCAACAGCCATCCGGAGGCTTTCGCCAGGCGCCTCGACGAGGTACTGGGCACCCGATGAGCGCCGCTTCGACGGCATCCTCACGGTCCGAGCCGGCCGCTCCCACCGCGACCCCGGGCCTGCGCGCGGCGGACAGGCAGCAGGGAAGAGTTCCCATGAAAAGGCAAGTACTGTTCGTTCACGGCGCAGGGCAGGGGGCGCACGAGGCCGATGAGAAGCTGGCGGCCTCTTTAGGAGATGCGCTCGGGACCAATTATGAAGTGCGGTCTCCGAAGATGCCGGACGAAGACAGCCCCGAGATCGAGGTCTGGAAAGGCAGGATCTCAGAAGAACTCGCCGCGATTGACGGCGAGGTGGTCCTGGTCGGGCACTCCGTGGGCGCTTTCGTTCTGCTCGAGTACCTCTCCGAAGAAGCGGTGGAGGGGCCCTTTGCCGGGCTGTTTCTCGTCGCTGCTCCCTACGTGGGGACTGGAGGCTGGGAAATCCATGGGTACGCGCTGCAAAAGGACCTCGCGTCGGGGCTCCCCGAGAGACTGCCGGTGTTCCTCTACCACGGCCGCGAAGACGAAGTGGTGCCCTTCGAGCACCTGGCACTCTACGCAGAGGCGCTCCCGCGGGCGACCGTCCGGGCGTTCGACGGCCGGGGACACCAGCTCGACGAGGATATGTCCGAAGTCGCCCTGGACATCAAGGGTCTGTAAAGAAGAGTCCGCGGAGGGGACACACCCGAGAGACGATGCGCCCGCTAACGGGCAATCTACCAGTACGAAGGGATGCGAGCGTGAACGACCTACAGCAACAGGTCCAGAAAGCCATCGACGATCTCGTCGATGGGGGAACCGAGAGGGGCCTGCAGGTGGCCGTCTACCGGCACGGCGAGAGGGTGGTAGACGCCGTCGCGGGCGTCGCCGACCATGAGACAGGGCGCCCGGTAACCGCCGACACCCCCTTCTACGCCTACTCGACCGGCAAGGGCGCGACCGCGACCGTGGCGCACGTGCTCGTGGAGCGCGGCGTCTTCGGTTACGACACCCCGATCGCCGATCTGTGGCCCGAGTTCGGCGCCCACGGCAAGGAGACGGCGACCGTGCGCCACGCCCTGACGCACACGGTCGGCGTGCCCGGCATCCCGGCCGACACGACACCCGAAGACCTGTGCGACTGGGAGAAGATGTGCGCCGTTATCGCCGGGTTGGAGCCCTGGTGGGAGCCGGGGACCAGAACCGCCTATCACGCCTACACTTTCGGCTACATCGTCGGGGAGATCGTGCGCCGGGCCACCGGCGAGCCTATCTCCCGGGTCCTCCGGGATGAGGTGGCCGGCCCGCTCGGCATCGCCGACGAACTGTACTTCGGAATGCCGGAGCCCGAGCTTGGCAGGCTGGCCCGGCTGGAGGATGAGGAGGGCGGCGCGGAGTTTGTGGCCGCCATGCCCGACGATGCGCCGATCCTCAAGTGGGGCCCGCGCGAGACCTTCCCGACCGCCGAGTTCGGCAACCGCCCCGACGTGCTGATGGCCGACATCCCCGCCGGGGGCAAGATGTCCGCGCGCGCGATCGCCCGCATGTACGCCGCGCTGCTCGGCGAGGTGGACGGCGTCCGGCTCCTCCCGCCCGAGCGGCTGCGCGAGGCCTCCGCCGTGGCGTTCAGCGGCGTCGATGAGATCATGGGAAACCCTGTCTCCTGGGCGCTCGGCTACGCCCCCGGACGCCTCGGGGCCGACTCGCAGGAGACCCCGACCGTGTTCGGCATGGGGGGTGCCGGCGGAAGCCACGCGTACGCCGACACCGCAACCGGGACCACCTTCGCACTGGTAAAGAACAGGCTCACCTCCAACTTCGACGCCGCCCAAAAGATCGACGGTATCGTCACGAGGGCCGTCGCGGGCAGCTAGCGCGTCAGCACCACGACGGTAACCACCTTGACGGTATCCATCACACGAAAGGAAGGGCGAACATGGGGAAGGTATCCACGGGGCTCTCGATGTCGCTTGACGGCTTTATCGCCGGCCCGAACGATGGCCCCGGCGCACCGCTGGGCGAAGGCGGCGAGCGGCTCTTCGCGTGGTACTCCGGCGGCGATACCGAATACGGGCTGCCGGGTACCGAGATGGTGTTCGAGGTCTCGCGGCAGAGCGCCGAGATGCTTCGGGAGGCGCACG
>CADCUT010000147.1 GCA_902805975.1 uncultured Rubrobacteraceae bacterium
CATCCTTGCGCTCCCCTCTGCTCCGGGTACACCTTGCATTGTAGCTCGAATATCAATGCCACGGATCACGTCTACAGCGCGTTCTCGCAGGTCTCTCGAAGGCACTTATTCAGCGGAGTGCGTGGAAGGATGATTCTCCGAACTTCACCTGCAGGTTTCACAAAGTACGACTGGTCTTGCCCCGATGGCCGCCCATTCGCGGCGTACGCCGTCCCTGGCGTTGGTCAGCGCTCGCTATTGGGGGGCGGCCCTACCACCTGTAGGCCGTACCCCTCGTAGAAAGCCGCCATCTTGCCCATGTCCGGCGGGCCAGAGGACATCCCGGCCATCAGTTCCGCCAGGTCGGCGAAGAACGCCTCGAAGCCGGCCGGGGCGGGGAACGCCACCAGCCCGACCGGCGCGTCGGTGGCGTTCCAGTGGGTGTGCACCAGGCCTTTTGGTATGTGGACGAAGGTCCCCGCCGGGGCCTCGACGTCGCGCTCGCCCAGCCGGAAGGTGAGGGTCCCCTCGGTGACGTAGTAGTTCTCGTCCTCCCGCATGTTCACGTGCAGCGGCGTCCCGCCGCTGTGGGGGGCGAGGTGGGCCTCTATGACCGCGAGCGACCCGCCGGTCTGCGCGCCCGACGCCTTGATGGTGTAGGTGTCGCCGAAGAGCCGGGTGGTCTGGCCCTCCCCGGGTGGTCTGGCCCTCCCCGGGCGGGCTGACGACGCCCCCGTCAGTAGTCTTCTCGGTCATGGTGGCGGCCTCCTTGACTGGCCCGTGGCACGAACGGGGGCATCGTACCGACGGCCCGAGGCACGGCGCATCCCCCATGCGGACTATCTTCCGCGAACTTTGCCTGTAGGGGGTTCTCGGAAGTTGTGCCGCTGCGTGTTGGGGTTCTCTGTGCCCCTTCTGCGCCTAGTGGCGTCCCGGGGTGGGGTCGGTCTGGTTTTTGCGTGCCCTCTCGAACCTACGGACCAGCTCTTCGCGATGGCCCTCGCCCTTGATGCGTACGTCGCCGTAGCCGGGCGTGACAATCTGGTGCCACCCTTGCTCTTCGTCGCGACGGGTGAAGAACATGACCTCCTGCCCGGGCCTCAGCAGCGGGTTGTCCTCGGCCAGCATCAGGCACCCGCGTTCGGCGTCGTACGCCCCGTCCTGGCTGACCGTCACCGAGTCGCCGAGCTTCCCCTTCACGTTCTCCAAAACCTCCACGGAGAACCGCGTGCTGCCCCACGGCTCGGGGCCGCCGGGCCCCGAGGCCCCGACCCGCTCGGCCACCCGCCCGACGAAGACGTTGTCGGCGAAGCCCACCAGGTCCGTGTCGTCGGAACCCGAGAAGGCGTGCTCCACTATCACCCAGTCCTCGCACTGGTTCCTTGCCAGCTCTCGGGTGGCCTCCGTCATGGTGAGCTCCGTCGAGGAGGCAGCTTCCGCCGTGGCGGCCGAGTTCGGTGGCCCGGACGCTGACTGCCCGGCGCACCCGCCCAAAGCGAGCCCGACCACGACCAACAGGGCGAGCGCACGCAAGCGTTCCATCATGGGACCATCCTACGTTATTCGCCCAACTGCGGAGAGGGCTAGAGTTCTCGGAACTTCGGGCTGAGGGGGTTCTCGGAACTTCGGTTCTCGGAACCTGCCCCCTAACGAGTGTGCGTCAGGCCGAGAACGTTACGACGAGCGGTAGTGCGACGCCGACCGCGACCGCGAAGGATAGGCAGGTCGCCGCGAGGACGAGCCTGCGGCGCAGCGCCCGCGCGTCCCACCGTCCGGGCAGGGTCACCGCCTCCATCGCGCGGATCGCGCCCCTGGCGGCGAGGACGAACGACGCGAAGAACAACCCCAGCACGAGCGCGTCGAAGGTGCCACCCTCCGCGGTCACCCAGGGGAGCATGACCAGGGCCAGCGCGGCGACGAGGACGTTGGCCGCGCACAGGTGCTTGAAGAGGTCGAAGTACCTTCCGAGGGGCACCGAGTCGCGCATGCCGGTATCTTAACCCACCCAGTCAAGCCACTATTCACCCAACAGCGTAGAAGACCTGTTCTCGGAAGTCCGTGTGGCCCTGGTCCTATGCTGAGCGACTCTCTTATGTATAGGTAGGACAGTGTCGTGCCCTACCTATACATAAGAACCGCGTAATACTTACCGGTGAGTATTACGCCCCCTTGCGGGCCGGCCCTATATGACCGGGGTTACGCGAACTTCGCCCCGAGGGGGTTCTGAGAAGTTTGTCTAGCATGGCCCTGGACGCGGGGTGATCCGGGGGCCTCTTCGCTTTCGTAGGCGCTTTGTAGGGGAAACAATGAATCCCCTCTGCAGGTAGAGGCTAAGAAGCCTGCCCCGATATGCCTCGACACCGAGGAAGCAACATCGGATTTTGGTTCGGACCATATCGGGGCAGGGCTTCAGGAAGAGCCACCGGGTGTAGGACGATGTATGACGCACTGTTTGAGGGACGGTCGCTGCGCGCAAGGGTACTGGTACATGGTGCTCTCACGATCCTGGCCTTCGCGTTGGCCGCGAGCGTGGGTGCGGCTGCAGGTGTGGCTGTGGACGCTTTGACGTTACGAAACGATGGTGTGGGCTTGCTCGAAGGCGAAGAGCCGCGGACCGCCGACGAGCAGGACGTCGGTCGGGCGCAACAGAAGGATGGCGCGGCCGACCGAGAGGAAGCCCCTGCGGATCAGGGTGTAGACGCTTCCCGAGCCCACGAGCAGGGGCAAATGAACGAGACCTTTGGACAGATGCTCGATTTGCCCGGCAACAATAGCGGTACCCCGACGGGCGTACTCCAGACGGGGGGAACCTACGTCTTCAACGGCTCGACGTCCCACGTGGCCGTGCCCGACGCCGACAGCCTCGACCCGCAAGAAAACGACATCACGCTCACGGCCTCCGTCAAGGTGAACGGTGCGGCGTTGGACGACGACAGCTACGACGTGGTCCGCAAGGGCTTCGTTGACACCCAGGGCGGCGACTACAAGATGGAGATAAAGCGGACGGCGGACCCCACGGTCGGTAAGCTTCACTGCTTCTTCAGGGGAACCGAGGCTTCGGTGAATAAGGTAGCCAACCGCGACATCGTCGACGGGAACTGGCACACGCTCCAGTGCGTAAAGACGAGCACCTCGGTGGTGGCGAGGGTGGACGGGAGGTCTTTCACCAGGACGGGGTCGGCTGGCTCGATCGCCAACGAGAGCATAGTCATGGTGGGAGCCAAGAAGGCAGACCCGTTCGACGATATGTTTGATGGCTCGATGGACTTCGTGAGCATAAACATCGCTCGAGACATCGCACAGTAGGAGGATGCGCGGGACCTGTGCCCCTTCTTCGGGAAGCCCCAAGAGAGTGAGCTACTCCTATTCACCGGCGTGCGTGGGAGGGATGTTCTACGAACCTCGCCTCAAGGGGGTTCTCCGAAGTTCGGCGAGAGAGTGGTCGGTGTTAACCACCGCGCGTTTTGCGTTTAGGAAGTCTCGGAGGACCCACCCCCGGCGTCGAGTCCCGCACTTTGCACCATCACCTCGTGAATGAACGTGTTCTCGTAGATCCCGGCCAGCCGTTCAGCTCCCGGGCCCATGGCAGTGAGCGGCACGTCTACTGCGGTATGCCCTGCCGTGCTGTTGTCCAGTACGAACTCTTGATCGGAGCCTGCAACGCTGAACGGTCCGTCTTCTCCCTCTCCGGCTCCGCCTCCTTCTTCGGGTTGCTCGACGCTTAACCCACAACACTCATGGTCCCCGACCACAATAAGGAGCGTGTCGCCGTTTTCGTCCGCAAAGTCCTTAGCGATTTTCACCGATTGGTTCAGAGCCTTACCAGCCTTCAGCATCAGGGTCCCATTTCCAACGTGGCCCATTGAATCTATGGCTTCCTCCTCAACCAAAAGAAAGAAACCGTCTGGATCTTCGGAGAGAATCCCGATCGCTTTCCGGGTCATCTCCGGTAGCGAGACAGCGGGTTTGTATGAGTCTCCTTCTCCTTCGGGCGCAGCCACATACATCTGTTCTTCAGCAAAGAGACCGAGCAGCTTCCGATCGCTAGTAGCGTTGAGAGCGGTCCGGTCGGTGAGATAGGTGTAGCCCTGCTCTTGAGCGCGTTCCGTAAGATCCTCTGGCTCTTGTTCTGTGGGCTCCCAAGAGCTACGGCCGCCGCCTAGAATTATGTCTGGCTCGCTCTCCTCAAGATACTGTTGCGCTATGTGTCGCTCTTGATTTCGGTCAGCGATGTGTGCTGCGAAGGCCGCTGGGGTGGCGTCGGTCACCGAGCTCGTTGTCACAAGCCCTACAACCTTGCCCGCGGCCTTTGCCTGCTCGAGCACAGTAGGTACCGCATTATTGCTTGTGTCGACACCGACCCACCCATTAAAGGTCTTCACTCCAGAAGCCATCGCTGTGGCTGCGGCGGCCGAATCTGTCACTGGATAGTCCGAGTTCGCGGAGTTGGTGCCGACTAGACCCACATGGGGTAGAGAGCCCATGATCGACTTCTTGTGAGCGCCGACGCTCACGAGCTGTATCGCGTCGCGCTGAGCCGCCCCCATTCCGTCACCGACGATCAGGATGACGTTCTTGGCCCCCCGATCTTCGGCCGGGACGGATAGGATGCTACACCCGGCGAGGACCAGCACCAGAGCCGCGAGGCCCGCTGATGCTGCGAGCCGCTGCACCCGGAAACTCGGCACTATTGCCGAGAAGAAGCGTACAAGAATACCTCCGATTTGTAAGCGTCCTGTTGTCAGGGGCGTCAATCCTTTCTTTGGCGGGCCAGGGGAACGAGTAAACCCCGCCCCATCAGAGAGCCAAGTAACGAGCTGATTATAGGTTTCATAGGGGCAGGACGGATCGACCGGGTAACGTATTCTCGAGGTTATTCACCGGAGTACGTGGAAGGGGTGTTCTCGGAACTTCGTGCCGAGGGGGTTCTCGGAAGTTCGCAAGAAAATTTCCAAGTCTAGGCCATATAGGGGATGCGCCCTCCTCGCCGGGGGGTTACGGTTAGCAGCTTGCATAGGGGCAGGGGGCTAACAGCTTTCTTCCTGCGCCCTGCTGAAGAGGGGGATAGGTATTAGAAAGACTATGACGAGAAGCACCTTCCTGCTCGGCGTGGGGGGGGCCGCGGTACTCGCCGCCAGTAGGCCTCCGGCGGCGGCCCAGGGCCGCCCCAGAAACGTGCTGTGGATCATGGACGACGACCATCCGAGCTACATGATGAGCCCGATGCCCTTGGTCCAGAGGGAGATCGGGACCGCGGGGACTGAGGTCCTCGGTGGCCACGCCGACGTGCCGCTTTGCGGTCCGGCGAGGGTGAGCGCGCTTACCGGGCTCAGCGTGACGACCCACGGCTGTGACACGAACAGGACGACCTACCAGGACTTTTTGTCGGCCGGCCTCGAGGACCGTATGGTGGCGCGCTGGATGAGGGAGGCAGGGTACGTTACCGGCCACTTCGGTAAGTACGTCAACGGTCACGACGGCGCGACCGACGTGCCGCCGCACTGGGACAGGTGGTGTGAGACGATGGGCGACGGCAGCGACTCGGGCGGGGACGCCCGGAGCCCGAACACGGGCAACGTTGACGGGGCTTGGGTCGATATCCAGGATGGCTTGCGACCGTCCATCTGGGCCGCAGAGCATTGTGCGACTTTCGTCCGCCAGTCGGCCGGGACGCCGTTCTTCGCGCATTACTGCCCGTCGATACCTCACGAGCCGTACAACCCGACTTCGGCGTCCGAGCACCTGTACGACGGCGACACGAGAGGCGTCTCGTCGGTGAACGAGAAAGACATGCAGGACAAACCCATGTGGATGAGACAGCTCCCAAAACAGGACGTGAAGGCAATCCAGAGGGAGTTCGAGGGGAAAAAGGAGGAGCTCGCGGACCTGGACCACAGCTGCGTACGCCCCATACTGGAAGCCCTCGCGGAGGCGGGCGAGCTGCAGAACACGGTGATCTTCTTCACCAGCGACAACGGGTACATGCACGGCGAGCACCGCCTGAGGAAGAAGGACCAGCCGTACTGGGAGTCCTCGATGGTGCCGTTCCTCGCGAAGGGCCCCGGCGTCGGTGTCGGTGCCCGTCTTGCCCCGGCCGTACTGGCGAACCACACGGACTTGGCGCCCACGACGTGCGAGATCGCCGGCGTGGACCCGTTGTCGCTGGGCGTGGACGGGCGGTCGATGTTGAGCCTGCTGGGGTCCGGTCAGGATGCCGGCTGGCGCAAGCGGATGCTCGTCACCGGATCGGACGTCGCGGGCCCCGGCAAGCCGAACCCGGGGGGAGCGAACAACCCGTCGGGGCGCTGGTGGCTCCTGAGGGAAGGGCAAAGGGTGTTCATCTTGCACGAGAACGGGCAGAAGGAGCTCTACAACATGGACACCGACCCCCTTCAGAAGAACAACCGCATTCGGGCGGCTAAGCCCAACCTCGTCAGGCATCTCGTGGCCACCACCAAGGCAATGCGGTCCGCTTCGGGCGCCAGGAGGAGGAGTTTGGAGCAGTGAGGCCGCGGTACGCCGCGGTCGATTGCGGCCCGACTCGGCTTGCCTTTTGACCCCACAGCGGGACATCACGGGAACACCGAAAGCCACCGGGCACCACCTTCCGGCTTATTCTTCCGGCCTATTCACCGGTGTGCGTGGAAGGATCATTCCGCGAACTTCGGCTTTGTCGGGTTCTCCGAACTTCGCGTGTTATGCCTTCTCGGAAGTTCGCCTGCGACCGATGCCCGGAACTTCGCCCTGAAGGGGCTCTAAGAAGGTTGCGTAACCCACGCGGCACGGACACGGTCTTATGACACAGGAGGCACAACCGTGGGGCCCCCGATGGGTCCCCTGATGCCCGCCCGTGTCGGGGCGGGAGGAAGGAGGAGCAACATGTACGCGCGGGTAAACACGATAGAGGGCTCCCCTGACAGGATGGACGACGCCACGACCCACATCCAGGAGCACACCATGCCTCAGCTCCGGCAGATGGAAGGGTTCAAGGGGTTCGTGGCCCTCGGCGATCGGCAGAGCGGCAAGGTGCTCGGTGTGGCCTTCTGGGAGAGCGAGGAGGCCCTGAAGGCCACAGAAGAAGCGCTGTCTAGCGTGCGCAGTGGGGCTGCCGAGGCCGCCGGCGGGACGCTGACAAGCGTGGAGCGGTACGAGGTCTTGTTCAACGAGGCGCCCTCGGCGGGGCCGCTGGGCGCTGTCACGAGCACCGTGGGTGGGGTGACGGACACTGTGAGCGGTGCCACGGATACGGTGGGCGGAACCGCAGGCAACCTCCTGGGAGGCGGAGAGAAGAAGGGCTAGCGAAGAGCGGGCGACCAGCACCGAAGCAAGGGCCGGGGCGCAGAACCCCGGCCCTTGCTCATGTCCCTATTCACCCAACCTTGTAGAGAGACTGTCTGATAAATCGAACTGGGCCTCGAAGCGCAACCAAAAAAGCGGCTCAGAGAGGCCGAACATGCCCCGTATCGCCGTTCCGGGCCACCGAAACGCAGGCCCGGAACGCCCTCCAGCCATTTATCAGACAGTCTCAGAAGGATGATTCTCCGAACTTCGGACTGAGGGGGTTCTGAGAAGTTGGCGCCGGGAGGCATCATAAGGATATGATGCCTTTGTTGTGGGGTCCTAGGGGAGGAGAAAAGAACATGGTGGACCAAGGAAGGGCCCGAGACGTCAACGAGGCGGCCGCCCGCTTCGCGGAGACCCTCGCCGACTCCTACAGGGTCGTCTACGGGCAGGCCTCAGAGTCGGCAGAGCGCCAGCAACAACGCGCCCGGGAGTTCTCAGAGCTCGTCTCTAGCAACCTGAGCGAGCAGACGGAAGCCAGCCGCGCGAACGCCCAGCAGCTCTCTGAGCAGGCCCGAAAGCAGCAGGAGGCCTACGCGGAGTTCCTCGACACCGCCTTCTCCAACTACCGGGCTGGCACCGAGCAGGCAACCCAAAGGGCC
>CADCUT010000148.1 GCA_902805975.1 uncultured Rubrobacteraceae bacterium
CAGGAGGCCGGAGGCGGTCACGATCGCGCCCCCCGTCGCGATCAGGGGCAGCGCCTGGCGCAGCATGTGGTTCAGCCGCTCGCCTAGAGGGCTCGGCCGCGGCTCTTCGTCGGCCAGCGCGGCGGCGGTCGCGCCCATTCGGGTGTCGCGGCCGACGGCGACCACCACGGCGCGCCCGGTGCCGACGACGACGTCGGTTCCCTTCAGGACGACGCGACCCGTGTCGGTGTCCGCGGCGGGAGATTTGGCGACCGGCAGCGACTCCCCGGTCAGGGCCGCCTCGTCCACCTCATCGCGCTTATCATGGCCACGTCGCCGGGGGACCCGAGGACGAGCGAGAGGCCCGCGCCGGCCGCGAGGACCCCGGTAAGCGGGGATCGGAGCTGGTCCAGGATCGCGCGCAGCAACCTGTTGTTGGGCGCGGGCGTCGGCTCCGGTCGGCGGCGTTCCGCGGCCCCGGCGCTCGAGAGACCATCCTCCGTGGCATCCAGCGCGCGCAGCACCTCGTCCGTGCCGAGCCGCCCCCAGCGCTCCGGGCGAGGGTCCGCCACCCGCCGGGCGGACGACCGTGGCCGCCCACCGCCGCGGAGCCGCGCCCACCCGGCCGCCAGGGCGCCGAGGGCGGAGATGCTGGTCGGCAAGCCGGAACGTTCTACCCCCGGGCGGGCCCGGAGGCCCCAGACCGCGCCGACGGCGTCGGCGAGCGCCGAGAGCGCGACCGAGTCCCGCACCGCCCTCTCGCGGCGCGCGCCCGTCTCCACGACGGCGGCGACCGCACCGAGGTCGGGGGCCAGCAGGTCGGCGCGGGCGGGCAGGTGGCTCCGGCCGTCCGTAAGACCGATCGCCAGGTCGCAGGCCGCAAACGCCGCCGCGGCGCCCGCGTTGTCCGAGACAAAGGCGACGAGTGCTCCTTCCTCCTGCTTTCGCCGAACGAGGTCCACCGCGCCACCGCGGGAGATCAGCGGCACCTCCGCCCGGCGGGCGACCGCCGCGGACGCCGCGGGGTCTCCTGCGGCGAGCAGCCCGACCTCCACCCCGTGAAGCCGGCAAACCCGGACCATCTCCGCGAGGCCCGGCGCGAGCCGGGGCCGCAGCGCGAGGATGCCGAGGGGCTCCTCGCGCTCGTCGCGCAGCAGCAGCAGGTGGTCGCCCCGGTTCCGGAGGCGCGCGGCGGGCGGCACCGGGTCCCGATCCCCGACGGGCCGGAGCGAGTACCGTACGCCCCCGACCCGAGCGGTGGCGGCCTCACCGTCGAAGGTTCCGTCGGTGGCCGCCGCGGTGGCCGTCCTCCCGAAGGCGTCCCCCCACGGCGATCCGGCCGCGGCGGCGACGGACGCCGCCCGGGCGAGGATCCCGGCGTCGTCAGTATCGGCCAGGGGAAGGACGTCTCCGACCTCGAGGCCCTCGGTCAGCACGCGGGGCCCGTCGAGCAGCAGGACGTCCGGCAGGCGCAAGCCCCGCTCCGGGCGCGTGCCCACCACCGTTACCCCCGAACGCAGCACCCGCGCGGAAGCCCCCGAACCGGCGGCCTCGGCGCCCACTATGGCCGCGCGGGGGTTGACCAGCAGCAGGGCGTTGAGGGCTCGGGAGGGGGAACGCGTCAGGAGGGCGGTCGCCGCGGCGTACACCAGCGCGACCCGGCCCACGCCCCGCAGGTACCGGTCGTAGAGCGTCGGGGCGACCGGGGCGGTCCGGGGCTCCGGCGTGAACGGCCCGGCGCCGCGCAGCTCCAGCACGAACGGCCCACCGTGGAGCCGCGAGCCGGCGCCGACGACGACGCCCGGCGCGACCGGGGCGGGCAGGCCGTCGCGGGCGGTCGCGGTGCCGGTGCCCTCTATCACCTCCGCGGCGAGCGGGGTCATCTCGCCCGCCTCCAGGCGTACCACCGCCCCCGCATGCGCCGACGGGGCGTCCTCGGTTTCCTCCTCGTAGCGGCGCCAGGCGGCCCTGCGCGAGCGGACCTCGGAGAGCAGGAACAGCGCCTCCGCGCCGCCGAGCACCAGGCCGATCGGGCTGCCGGAGAGGACCTGGGTGGCTATGCCGGCCGCGCTCAGGATCAGGTCGGCCGTGTCCCGGTCGAGCAGCCGGCGGAGCCCGTCGCGCAGCACGGGGAAGCCCTGCAGGATGCCGATCAAGCCGCCCGCTAAGGCCGGGAGGGCGCTTCCCACGGGCGGCCCCGCGCGGCCGGCCAGCCGTCGCGTGGCGAGCAGCCCGAGCCCGAGCCCGGCGCCGGCCGCGCGGGTCGCGCCCTGCCTGGCCCGTCCGGGCTCGAGCGGGTGGGCCGGTCGGTCCTCGCCCGGCGACGGCGGCAGCTCCAGGCCGGAGACCTCGGCCACGAGGTCCTCCAGGGCCACCTCGTCCTCGGCGAACTCCACCAGCACGCGGCCGGTGAGCGGGCTCGCGATCGCCCGTCTCACCCCCGGTCGAGCCCCGAGGCGTTCCACGGCGTGACGGGCCAGCCGTGGGTCGCGGTCCAGACCACGCACCGCTATGCGCGCGCGCCCGATGGATCCGCGCCCCTCGCGGACGCGCCGCTCGTGCTGTGCGGGTGGGGGCTCCGGCCCGTCCTCGGGCAGACCGCGGATCTCCGGCTCCAACTCCTCAACCGACGCGAGGATAGCCCCTTCGTCCGTCGCGGCCGGATCGAACCGGATCAGGACGTTGCCGGTCAGGGGGTTGGCCTGCGCGCCGAGCACCCCCCGTATCCGGCGCAGCCGCGCCTCCAACCCGCGCTGCCCCCGTCCCGACCACCCCGGCAGGCGCACCCGCACCCGCCCGGGGGTGGCATGGACGAGGCTGACCCCCTCGACCACGGCCGCGCTCATCTAACCTTCGGTCCCCCTCTCTTGCGCAAGCGTTTTTCTATCGCGTTCCGGTAGCACCGAAGGGGCCGGCATGTTGCTTAGCCGGCACGGGTCTACGCACCCTCTCTGCTCTTCCTCTTCACGTCGCCGGCGGTGATCAGACCGTGTACCCCGGTCCCCGTGACCTCCCGCAGATCTACGTCCAGAACCTCCGCCATGCGGCGGGCGACGTCGGTGGCCCTGATGGGCTCCGCGGCGTCGGCGGCGGGATCGGCGTACCGCTCCTCGCGAGGGGCGCTCTGCGCGCGCCGAACGCTCTGCGCCTCGGCCCACACGTCCTCGGCCTCCTCGCGAACGAAGGCGGCGACCTGGAGCATGCGCCAGCCGGCGAGGGAGGCGAAGCTGATGACGCTCTCCCCCATGCGGTCCACCAAGTCCTCGGCCCGCTCCGTCGCCGGACGCCTCGGCCTTCCGTCCTGGTCTTCGGTCAACGGGGGTCACCCTCGGTGGTTCGCGCGTCCTGGGCGCCCTCCGCGGCCGCCCTGGCCTGCCTGGCCACGTCCTCAACCGTGCCCGCGGCCGAGGCAGCGGCCTGCTGGACGGCCTGGCTAACAGTCGGGGGAACCGTGCCCGCGGCCGAGGCAGCGGCCTGCTGGTTGCCCTGGCTGACCGTCGGGGCCGCCGAAGAGATCGCGTCCCCGGCCCTGAGTACCCCCGCCAGCCCGTAGACCGCGCCGCGCCGCAGCATCCCCCGCACACGCGGCGAAAGGACCGCCGCGGTCGCCGCAACGGCCACCACCACCTCAGATTCCAGGTAATCCTCGAGAGCCATCCCGTACCTCCTCTCCGAGCGAACTCCGTGGCTCGCGTCGGTTTTACACTAAGTTCACTTTCACATAACAGGCCGTGGAAAGCAAAACACATGCCGGCCCCGGTGCCTATCGATCAGGTCTAACATTCTCCTCCCGTCCGGTAATTCTCCTCGCATCCGATGGTCTCTAGCCTAACATCATGGACCATACCTTTAGGCCTTCGTCTCTCTCGTCAACGGCGCAGCAAGGTTGCTTTTACGAGCCATCGGATCAGCCTCCGGAGTCTCAACTGGCGGTAGCGGACGGACAGATGGGCGAAGGCCCAGACCAGTGGGGTCAGGATACCTGCCCGGATTTCGATCTCGTCGGTGTACCGGCAGCGGACCGTGTTTTCGGGCTCGATGTGGATGCGGTGGTTCCAGGCTCGGAGGAAGCCGCCGCGCTCCTGCGAGAGGATCTCGCGCCGCTTCTCGTCCACGCGGACCAGACGCAGGTGGTACCTCCAAGCCGGTATCAGGTGAAAGGAGAGGATCCGGGTTTGGATCTCCTGCCCTTCGTGGAGCTCCTCGGGCCACCGGTCCGTGCCCGTGTAGCCGGACGCGCCGCGCGTGGCGTAGACGAACGTATCGCGCCTGGCCAACACGCGCCAGGCGTGATCCGCCGACGTGGGAAGCCGGGTGTGTATCTTCGCGACTATGACCGAACCTCGCATCGGTCGGAGAAGACCGAAGGCACGGTGGGGGATGCTGGTCGCGAGATCAAACGCCCGCTCTCCCGGCCGACGATCACCTCCAGCACCATCAACTGCCGCTCTCTGTCTCTCTCTGCATACCCCTCGATAAGCCCGGAAAGCTCAGGGGAACGGTCTCCGTTCTCACGCCTTCCACCACGCTTCCTCCAGACAAAATTATTAGATCTATCTAAAAATATTATCAGATTGCGTGTATTGTTTCATCGTCTCGGTCGTTGGGTGTGGCACGATGCGTCGTCTCCGGTGGCTTTCGGCGACCTTTGTGGGAAATTGGTCGGGCGGCTTGTCGTGCGTCCGTGGGCTCGCCTCCTCCCCGTCGAGTCCCAGCTCGTAGACCAACCTCAGATAATCCTCCATCGATTCGGTAAGCTCCGCCGCCTTCCCCAACAATTCTCCCGGCTCACTAAGTTTCTAGATGAAATTTGACAATAGTTTAGATGTGTCTAAAAATAGGTCAGCGAGCCGCGAGGACGGAAGGAGCACGATGTGGGACCGACGGTGGTAACCCGGAGAGCGGGCGAGGCGGGGGGCCGGTCCGGCTGGCGGGGCTCGGGCGGGCTGGATCGGGATTCTTTACGGAGGTGTAGCGAATGAAGGAAAAACTACGATGAACGCAGGGACCGTGAACGCAGAGACGATCGACGACAGGATCCTGCGATTCATCAAACAGGAGCTCTCCAAAGAGGGTTCCTACCTCTTGCCGCTTCGGCTCTTTATCGGGATGGGCTGGCTGCGCGCGTTCGCCGAGAAAGTCGCCAACCCTGGCTGGCACGATGGCACGGTCCTCGCCGCCTTCCTCGAAGAGAAGCTTGTCGGGGACCACGTGGTCTTCCCGTTCTATCGCGCGCTGATCACCGACGTCTTCCTGCCCAACGCCTCCGTCCTTGGTTGGATCGTCATGATCGGCCAACTGCTGGCGGGGGCTGCGATCCTGCTCGGGCTGTTCACCAACGCGGCGTTGCTCGGCGGGCTGTTCATGAACCTCAACTTCATACTGGCCGGCGAACCCAACCCCAGCGCGTTCTACTTTGTGATCCAGGTGGCGCTGTTCATCGGCGGCACCGGCGCCGTCATCGGCCTGGACGCTCTGCTCGGTCGAAGCATCAGAACCCCGCTGTTCGTCGCCAAGGTAGGCATAAAGGGCTGGCACCTTCGCAGTAAAGAACGGGCCCTCCTGGGATTGACGCTCCTCTCGTTTGCCCTCGCCGCGTACTGCCTGGCGCACGTCCGCACCTATGATCCCGGGCTTAGCGTGGAAGACCCGGCGATGATACTGACCGTACTGTTCGGGTTGAGCAGCCTTCAAGCGTTCGTCTCTTACCTGCGCCAGCAGCCGCCCGAGACCGCCAGGACATCGTTGAGCGGAACGAAAGCAGCTGTCTCGGGAGTCAACAGGTCAGGACATAAAGAGACCGTCGAGGAGCCCGGTGTATAGAGACGACCAGATCCCGTCCGCGTCGGGACCGAGCGAAGCGAAGACCTTGGCCCCGGTACCGGAGGAGTAAAGTGCCAGACAAGGGACGCATCTCGGGAAAGAAGTTCATCCGGCTGGGGGCCGCGGTTGGCATGGGTTCGGCGGCGGTGCCACTCCTTTCCGCCTTCGGAAGCGGCGGTGGTTCCACCCGGAAAGTCCGAGGCAGGACCCGGCAGCGCTTCCCCTTTACCGATGCCGAGACCAGGCAGCAGAGCGTCCTGATGCATGTACAGAACGGGAAGTTTCGGCGTAGGCGCCCGGACCGACGCAGATGCCTCTTACCGAAGTGCGATCTGGGTCGAAGGGGAGAAGATCGTACAAGTATAGAACCCTCGACCCTCGTTGGGAAGCTCTATTCCGTTGCGAGAGGGCGGTCATCGATGGGCCTGACGAAGTCGATGCGGAGGTACTTGGCGTTGACCTACGGACGGCAACGCGGCGAGGCGATAGCCGAACTTCAGAGACACGGTTTAGCCGAGCACAAACCATGCAACCTGTCAAAACTTGACAATTTTTTATACAAGCCTAAGAATAATTTGGCAACCCACGACATAAAAGGAGAAGGATTTGAGGTCAACAGCGGTAGCACGAGGAGCGCGAGGCGCGGGGGTCTGGTCCGACGGACCGGGGCGCTGGCTGGCGGTTGCGCTGGTCGGGTTCGCGGCTGTGTTCTTGGCGGTCGGCTGTGGTGGAGAAGGGTCAGGGGCGGCCGGGGCTTCCCCGAAGGTCATCCGGGCCACGACCACCACGAACTTCGTCACGGACCTCGTCGAGCAGGTCGGCGGGGACCGGGTGGAGGCCACGGGGCTGATGGGACCGGGCGTGGACCCGCACCTCTACCAGCCGAGTCAGGGGGACGTGCAAACCCTTCAGGAGGCGGACGCCATCTTCTACAGCGGGCTACACCTCGAGGGGCAGATGGGCGACATTTTCGTGAAGTTGGCTAGCCAGACGCCGACCGTGCCGGTCGCCGACGTGATCCCGAAGAAGATGCTGCTGGAGCCTCCGGAGTTCGCGGGGGCCTACGACCCGCACGTCTGGTGGGACCCGATGATGTGGAAGATGACGGTGGACCCGGTCGTCGAGCAGCTCTCGGAGATCAAGCCCGACTCGGCCGACTACTTCGAGCAACGCGGCGAGGAGTACAAGCAGAAGATCGAGGAGGCGCACGCCCTCTCCGAGGAGCGGTTGTCCGAGATCCCCGAGGACCAGAGGGTGCTGGTCACCTCCCACGACGCCTACAACTACTTCGGGGAGCGCTACGGCTTCGAGGTGAAGGGTCTGCAGGGAATCTCCACTGAGTCCGAGGCCGGGGCCGGGGACGTGCAGGACGTCGCCGAGTACCTGGTAGAGAACGAGATCCCGGCCGTCTTCGTGGAGACCAGCGTGCCGCGCCGGAACATCGAGGCGGTGCAGGCCGCGGCCCGCGACCAGGGCTGGGAGGTCGAGATCGGCGGCGAACTCTACTCGGACGCCATAGGCGATCCGGGCACCCCCGGCGGAACCTACCCCGGGGCGGCCGAGGAGAACGCCGAGACGATTGCGGGAGGGCTGGCGCGGTAGGAGAAGGCGCCCCGTATCACCCGCGCACAACGCGGGGTGATGGCAACGACGAGGGGCTCCGCGAAGGCGGGCCCCCCGCGCGGGAATGGAACCTGAGATCACAGAAATATACAGAAACGGAGGCCGTTGGATGAGGTTGAAAGAGGTCAAGGCTCCGCCGGAGGTCGTTCCCTTGAGGGTCGAGGGGCTCACCGCGGCCTACCGCGACGAGCCCGTCCTGTGGGACGTGAGCTTCGAGGTGCCTCAGGGCGAGCTCGTCGCGGTCGTCGGGCCCAACGGCGCGGGCAAGACCACGCTCCTGAAGGTCGTCATGGGTTTGATGGAGCCGGCGGCGGGACGCGCGCTGGTCTACGGCAAGCCTTTCGAGAAGGCCCGCCAGTGGGTCGGCTACGTCCCGCAGAGGGG
>CADCUT010000149.1 GCA_902805975.1 uncultured Rubrobacteraceae bacterium
CCGCGCAACGTCGACGCCTATGACGCACGCCTGGTTGGAGTAGTCCGAGTTATCGACCGGGACGTAGATCTCTTTGTACATGTACCGCTCCCCTTACCGTCTGGACGCCGGACTGGATGCTATGAGCCTTCGGCGCGAAAACGCCGCCTCCACGCCTGCGTAATGTACCGTTTCACCCCCTGCACCGCAAATAAACCCGTTCACAGTCCGACCCTTCCCGACGCCATTCCCGCGCGGGGTCAGGCGGGGGGCTGTATGATGCTTCCTCAGGCGAGTTCGCTTCGGAGGAGGGGGGATGACCGGCGACGACTCTCTCCTGAAAAACTCCCGCTTCAGGCGGCTCTGGGTCGGGCAGGGGCTCTCGTTCGTCGGCGATTTCGTCTCCACGGTGGCCCTGGTGCTCCTGGTCGTCGACGTCTCGGGCAGCGCGTCGGCCGTTGGCGGCGTCCTGGTCGCCCGTCTGCTGCCCACGCTCGCGAGCCCACTCGTCGGCGTGCTCGCCGACCGCCTCGACCGCCGGGCCGTGCTGGTCACCGCCGACCTCGTCCGGGCCGTCCTGGTCGTCGGCCTGATCTTCGCCCGCGACCTGCCCGTCATATTCGCCCTGGTCTTTCTCCTCGGCGTGGCGCAGACGGTCTTCAACCCGACCGTCCGCGCCGCCTTCCCGAGCGTCGTCGGCGGCGGCGACCTGACCAGGGCCAACGCCCTCATAAGCGGCACGTTCAGCTTCTCCGTGATGGCGGGCCCCGCGCTCGGCGGCGTGCTGGTGGCCTTCGTCGGCATCGAGATGGCCTTCCTGCTCGACGCCCTGACGTTCCTGGCGTCGGCCGCGCTTCTCTCGACGATCCCGCTCCCCGCCCCCGAACGCGACGACGCCGAAGAGGGTTTTCTCCGGGAGCTGCGGGCCGGGTTCGGCTACCTTGCCGGCGCGCGCGTGCCGCTCGCGATCGTGGCCGGGGCCTTCCTCGCCACCCTCACGGCCAACGCCACCATCCCGGCCGAGGCCTTCCTCGCCAAGGAGACCTTCGGCGCCGGGGACATAGGTTACGGTCTGCTCGCGAGCCTGTGGGGAGGGGGCATGATCCTGGGCTCCGCCCTGACCGTGGTGCTCGGCGGCAGGATGAAGCTGACGCTGCTCTACTTCCTGAGCATCTTCGCCACCGCCGTAGCGTTCGTCGGGGTGGGCCTCGCCCCGACCTTCGTCCTGGCCCTCGGGGCCATCGCGGCCGCCGGCGTCGCCAACGGCGTGGACAACGTCGCGACCGACACCGTCCTGCAAGAACGGGTGCCCGACGCCTTCCTCGGGCGCGTGTTCGCCACGAGGTTCATGACCTTCAGCGCCGGGGAAGCCCTCGCGTACCCGCTGGGCGGCCTGCTCGTGGACGCCACGGGCCCCCGTCCCACGTACCTCCTCGCCGGCGCGGCGACGGCGGCCGCCGGACTCCTTGTCGTACTGCTCGTCGTGGTTCCACCCGGAAGCAAGAGGTTCGAACGCGGGAACTTCAAATGACTGCGGAGGTTCTTTGTCGCCCTGCCGTGGGGAAAGTAGCATGAGGTTCAATAACCCGAGACAGGAGGTGAAAGCATGGCCCGCAAGATCTGGTAGCGCGAGGCGTCCTACTACTTCGAACCCCGGAAGCGAGTAGCGGAGGGAGGTGAGCCATCAGTGGCCCGCAAGATCTGGTAAGACCTGGTGAGATAGGACCCGTGTACGGGGCCTGAGACGTGTGCAACAATACCAGCCATGAGCTCGGGTCCCGCACCCAAAGACCGGCAAACAGGCGAGATTCGTCTTAAGGCCTATGTCGGCGCCCTGGCTGCTTTCGCCGTCGCCCTGGCCGCCTCCTGGGCCTACTGGTACGGCGCGGAGTTCGACGTCCGGATCCTGGCGGGGACGGCGGTCTTCGCCGGGCTCGTGCTGGCGAGCTTCGCCCTGTCGGTGCGCATAGGCGAGCATACCGTGATGGGCACGTGGGACGTGTGGCTCGCGCTGGCCGTCATCGCCCTCGGCCCGACTTGGGCCTCCCTGGTGGCATTGCCCACCGCGCTGTTCGTGGGTCAGCGGGACTGGCTCCGGACCGCCTACGACCTTAGCCAGAACGTGATCACGGTCCACCTCGCCGGCGCGGTGTTCTCCCTGGCGTCCACGCCGCTGCTCCTCGCTGGACCGGCTGATGCAGTGGTTTGCTACGGGGCGCTCGCGGCCAGCGCGACCCTGGTGATCGCCAACGAGGCGACGGGAGCCGGCCTGCTCAAGGTCAAGTACGGCCAACCGTTCGGCGAGGCTTGGGAGGAGAACTGGCGCCCCTATCTGCCGTCCGACGCCGTCAACGTGCTGACGGTGGGGCTCGGGGTCCTCGCCTTCGTAACGTACGGGCCCCTGGCGGCCGCGGTCGCCGTCGCCGGCTCGATGGGAAGCCGCGCGCTGGTGCAGCGCTCACAGGACAAGGTGAGGGAGATAGGCGAGTTGCGTGCCAGGGTCTCCTCCCTGGAGGAGACCCTCTCGGTCTCGAACGTAACCTTCGGGGCCATGATCGTGCGCGACCTGGGGCGCAGGGACGGCTTCACCGACCGCCATGCGGCGGCCACCGCCGTCTACGCGGCGGACCTGGCGAGCGAGATGGGTATGGACGATGCGCGCGCCGGAAGGCTGCGGTTGGTGGGCCTCCTCCACAACGTCGGCCTGCTCGGGCTGCCGGAGGAGTTGCTGCTGGCGACGGGCAAGCCGAACTCCATCGCCCAGAGCCGGCTCGCCGAGCACCCGGCGCGGGGGGAGGAGGCGCTCGCCGCCGTCCCCGAGTTCGGCGAGATGGCCTCCTGGGTACGGTGGCACCACGAGCGGCCGGACGGGAGGGGATACCCGGACAAGCTGCGTGGACCCTGGATCCCCCAGGAGGCGAAGATACTCGCCGTGGCGCAGGCCTACGCCGCCCTGGTGCTTGACGGCCCTAGCAGGCCCGGTGTCACCCCCGCAGAGGCGCGCGAGAAGCTGGGCGCCGGCACCGACACCGAGTTCGACGGGGTCGTGGTCCGGGCGCTCCTGCGCATCCTGGACACCGAGTCTGAGGGCTACCGCATGGCCGACGACCACCGGTTCGTCTTTCCCGCTCCGGGGGGATGGCGCGCCGCCTCCGACGCGCCCACTGATCGACGCGTCGGAGGCGGCGCCCGGAGCCTGCCCGAAGAACGCTCCCGGGGCTAGGAAGAGATAGTTGGACGCATCGGATCGGGAGATACCGGGACCATCGGCCCTCCCCGTGGTGGGGGCCGTCCACGTGACGCTCGCGGTCTTCCTGTTCGTGATACTGGCCCGGACCTCGCCGGGGACCGTCGCCTTCCTCTCCGCTGGCGCCGCCCTCGTCGTCGGAGTCTCTCTCGTGGTCGGTTGGTCGCGGGTCCTCTTGCGCGCCCCACTCGCGCTGGTCGCGCTTGACGCCTTTCTCGTGGGCCTGCTGGTCGCTGGCACCGGCGGGGACGGCTCGCCTTACTTCCCGCTGTACTCTCTGGCGGCGCTCGGCATCGTCCGGGTCTCGGGTCTGTCCCGGGTCGCGGTCGCGACCGTTCTGATAGCCGGGGGGTATCTCGTCGCGGTGGGCTTTGCCGACGGTCCGGGGGCTCTCGGGGATGCCCCTGCAGGCCTGCGGGCGGGGTTCGTCGCGCTCTTCTGCGTGGCCGTCGGGTACCTGGGCTTCGGATTGCGGCGCCTCGCCGGTCGCGAACGAGGCCTCTCCTCCGACCTCGCCGCGGAGCGGGACCGGGCCGCGAGGGCCGAGGGCCTCGTCTCCGGTTTCGGGTCGGCGCTTGGGACTTCGAGCATCGAGGAGATCCTCTCGTGGACGGCGGGCGCGGCCCGCGATGCCTGCGGGGGGACCTACGCCCACGTCGCCACCCTGGAAGAAAACCACCACGCCTCCGTCTTCGAAGGGGATACCGACGCCTGCCCGAGCTGGTGGCACCCTTCGATCCAGGGCCTCGTGCTGCGCGCCTGCCGCGGGGGCGGGGCCGCGCGCATCGAGGAGGAGATCCACGGTACAAAGGGCTTCCTGGCGGTGCCCATGGAATCTGCGGGGGGTGGCGCCCGGGGGGCCGTGATCGTTGGTGGAGGTGAGTTCGGGGCGGAGGAGGAGCGGGTGCTCGGCCTGATCTCCGGCGCGGCGGGCCCGGCGCTGGAAGCCGCGGAAGAAGCCCCGGGCGGCCGGGACCCCGTCTCCGGCCTGCCGAACCGCGCGTCGCTGCACCGCGTCCTGCGCCGGGAGCTCTCCCAGGGCAGGGCGCTCACGGTCTTCGCCGTGGAGGTGGGCGGCCTCGGCCGGTTCAACCGGACCCACGGCTTCACGGCGGGGGACAGGCTCCTCCGGCGGGTCGGCGTGAGGCTGGGCGGGGGCCGGCGCGCGTTCCACTTCGGTGGGGACGAGTTCGTCGTCGTCCTGGGCGGGACCGACGAGGCCAGGGCCCGCCGGGCGGCGCTGGCGATCCGGCAGGCCGTCTCGGAGGAGGCGGGGGACCTGGCCCGCCCCGCCGTCGGCTTCGTGCATGCCGGGGCTGGACACGAAGACCCCGACCCCGTTTTGAGGACGGCCCTGTTGGCGCTGCGGGAGGCGAGGGAGGGGACGGACGGCGTCGCCGGGTTCCCAGCCCCGGTGGAGGTTACCGAGGCCGGCGGCAGGCCCACCGGCATCGTCGAGGCCCTGGTGGGCGCGCTCGAGGCAAAAGACCCCGGAATCGGGGAGCATCTACTCAACACGTCCGGGATCGCGGGGGACATCGCCAGGGCCATGTCCCTGCCGGAGGAGCAGGTCGAAGACCTGGTCGTCGGGGCGCTTCTCCACGACATCGGCAAGTTAGGGGTCCCGGATCACATCCTGCACAAACCCGGTCGCCTGACCGACGAGGAGTACGAGAGGATGAAGTGCCATCCCACCCTGGGGGGCGAGATCGTCTCACCCATAAAGGCGCTGGTCTCCGCGCTTCCGGCGATCAACCACCACCACGAACGCTTCGACGGCAACGGGTACCCGGACGGGCTGAGCGGAGAGGACATCCCGCTGGCGGCCAGGGTGGTGGCCGTGGCCGACGCCTTCGACGCCATGACCAGGGACCGCCCCTACGGCTACAACGTCTCCCGCGAGGCCGCGCTGCAGGAGATGGAGGACAACTCGGGCACCCAGTTCGACCCCGGGGTCGTGAAGGCACTGCGGCAGGTCCTCGACGATACCGAGGGCCGTCGGGCCGGGTCTACTGCCTAGAGACTCGACCAGGCCTGCCCGTCCTCTTGCCCGGCCGCGCATTGTAAGAAAAATCACTCATTTGTGCGATACGGGCCTTCCCCGGCGTAGGATACGCTGGCCGCTCCAGGTGGTCTCCGGTGAGGCCGGACGTCGCTTCTCGGCCCCCGGGAAAGGAGCCGCGATCGCAGATCAACACATCGACGCGTGACCACCTCGACGGGGTTGTTGGGACGACCGAGGCCCTCCCGCCGAAGGTCCGGGGTTCGGAGAAAAAGATGCAAGGATCATCATTGGAACTGCCAACCGGCTATTATCTGGATCGGGACCCGGATATCCTTACCCTGCGCCGTTCGGATGGGTCCGTGGTTGGCGCGTTCAGCGCCCAGGGCGTCGTCCCGGAAGCCGTCCGCCGTACGGTAGAAGAGACAGCGACCGTCAGGCCATCGCTGCGGGCGCGTTTCTTCGGCCACTTCGAGATGCTCTGCGAGGGCGAGCCCGTGTCCCTCGGGCGCAACGGCAAGGCGCTGACCATCCTCAAGCACCTCCTGGTCCACCGCACCCATCCCGTCTCCCAGGACCATCTCATGGGCTGGCTGTGGCCTGACTCCAACCTCAGGAAGGCCCGCTGGTCTTTGAACTCTGCCATCCACGGGTTGCGCAAGATGCTTGGCGATAGCCCCTTACCGAGTTCCGCCAACTATGTGCTTCTGGAGGAGGGACACTACCGCCTGTGCCCCTCTATCCGGCTAACGACGGACGTGGACGAGTTCGACTGCCACTACGAGGAAGGTCGTCGTCTGGAGAGGGCGCTTCAGATACCTGAGGCGCTCGCTGAGTACGAGGAGGCCATAGGTCTGTACCGGGGTGACTACCTGGTGGAGGACTTGTATGAGGACTGGACGATGGTGGAGCGCGAGCGTCTGGCCAACGCCTACATTGACATGTTGGGCCGGCTTGCCGTGCATTACGTAGGTACAGGACAACTCCAGGATTGCATCCGAGCCTGCTACCGGGTTCTGGAGAAGGACCGTTGCCACGAAGACAGCCACCGGCTCCTAATGCGTTGCTACGTCCTTCTTGGCCTTCGAGGCAGGGCGTTGCGCCAGTACCGGTTGTGCGAAAAGGTTATCGGGCAAGAGTACGGTTTACCCCCCTCGCCAGAGACCCTGGCGCTCTACAGGACTCTCTCAAGGCATGAGAGTGCCTGAAACCGGCTCGATCTACCTCCCTTAGGAGGGCTATGAGTGAGCCCGCCCAGTTCTAGGCGTGGCCAGAGAGATCGACGTGCACAGCGTAACCCCAAGGCTCCATGAGTAAGCTTACCGGATGATCCCCATCGAGGACGCTGAACGGGCGGCTTTTCAAAGGACCGGCTCTCCTGCAAATCGCTGCAGTTGTTCGGGTGGCTGGCGGGCCAAAGGTCACGTGCTCGCCTAATCGCCGCGGTCTCGTCGTAGGTGCTCTCCGCCACGGATCGCTCTATCCACCATCTCCTTTGCCTTGTCCTGCCCGTCGAGGCCGGCCTTGATACCGAAGTAGATGCCTACGAGGGTGCTTATCACGGTAAAGGCCGCCGTCATCGCCCCGATCGCCGTAGTGGGGTTCTGGATCTCCGACCCGATGGTGAGCATCGTTACCGCGTACATGACCGCTATCACCACCACGGCGGCCAGGACCAGCAAGAACCCCCACGGCTTGCCTCGCTCTGACGTTTGTGCGCTATTGTTCCCTTGCCCGTCGACCAGCTGAGACTCCCTCCCGTTCGCGGAGTCGGGTTGACCCATCCCACGCTCGGAGCGTCGTGTATCCACGTCAGTCTCCCTCCTCGGGGGGGGCCGACTCCGTTTGAGGAGTTTTGCTCTGTCCGTTGTGGCTGCGGACGCTGGAGACGAGTTGGAGAACCTTCCTGCCGATCTCTTCGAGATCCTCCTCCGCCAACTTGTCTATGGATGCGACCGGTTCAGTGTGCCCGTCGCCGTCGCGCCTTTCTTCTCGATCTTCGCGGGCTTCCGACTTCGGGTTGTACCGGCTCCCTACGGCCCCCTCCTCGCGCCGCGCGCGACGGTCGTCCGTTTCCCGATTTACGTCGAGTTCTTTGTCCTGCCGGGTCTTCGGTGCGGGGAGCCTAGACCTAGTGGGACCTGGCTCCGCCATGCCCATCTCCTCGAGGAATCTCTGGCCGATACCCCGCTTGACCTTCTCGTCGACGAGTTCTGCGGCCCGGCCGCAGGTGCCGGTAAGGCTCTTGCCGGCCAGGTCGTAGTAGTCGGTCTTTGGGCTGACGGGCCAGTTGGCGAGGTCTCCGTACTCGCCGCAGGCGTCGAGGGCCGGCCGGCCCAGAATCCAGAGCTGCCGGTTGCCGAGGCGCTCGGGACGGATCTTCTTCGCGAGTGCGAAGACGTTGTCCGCTCCGTTGGTGACGGTGACGCCGACCCCGGCCTTGCGGATCTCCGCAGCGAGTATGAAGGCGACCGTCTCGTCGGCTTGCCCGACGGCGGCGAGGTTGATGTACGGTAGGCGCTCGCTGTTGAACCCGTCGCGGTCGAGCTTCTCGCGGTCAGACTTCTCACTGTCGGTCCCGCGGCCTGATCCGTTCGACAGAACGCGCTTCGCCCGGTCGTAGAACTGCAGCCGGTCGGTCCAGTGGTTCGGCGTTCCGTTGGCCTGGCCAGTGTTGATGATCGCGGCCACCGCCCTGAAGTTACCCTTGTCGGCGTAGGAGTTGAGGTCGTGCCGATCCCAGAACCACATAGCTGCCCTGGCCGCGTAGTCTGGACGCTCGAGCAGGTCCGGATGGGACACAAGGTCAACGTCAAGCACCTTCGAGAGGTTGGCGTAGGCGTCTTTCCAGGTGTTCATGAGGAAGCCCCGGCCATGGTAGCGCCATTCGTTGCCAAGGTACAGTCCATCGCCGCCCTTGGGACCGTAGCGGAAGTACGTCTCGTTGCCGTACTCTTCCAACGTCTTGAGGGCTGCCGTCTCCACCATGACGTTGCCGAAGAAGGCGGCCATGCGCAGCGGAGTCGTTACGCCAGCCTTTCGCATCGCCGGGATGAGGGCCTCCCGGTACTTCTCTAGAACATCGAGGTCCTGGTTTCCGGACATCTCCGAGAGCTGCCTGGCGGTGAAGAGCGGGACTTCCCGTTCCTCCACTTCCCGTTCCTCCACTTCCCGCTCCGGTTTTTTCGGAGCCGGTCGATCCGGCCGGTGCTTTGTACGCTCACCGTTCTGGATCTCGCCGCGGTCTTTGCCCTCGGACTCCTTGTAGTCCAGGGGAAGTAGCCAATCCTCCGCGAAGACCATGACCTCGTAGTAATCGCCCGAGTGCGAGCGCTCCAGGGTGACCTCGTCGTTGACCCCGGCCGCGGGGTAGCTCTGCAAGACCTTGCCGTTTGGAAGCACGATGGCCACATGCCCCTGGTCGTACGCGTCGCGAAACTTGCGCCCGATAAGGGTCCAGGGGCGCCGTGCCTCTTCTAGGTCGAACCGACGCGTCCGGTCGTGGACTTCGAAGTAGCCCCGCCGGGGGAAGAGCGGGGCGGCGTTGCTGGCAGATCCGAAGTACGCACATATGCCGCCGTCGTAGAGCTGGTTGCCAAGGGTTGGTACCGGGAGTCCCACGGCCCTGCGGGCGAGGGTAGGGACCCCGGCGCAGAAGCAACCCTCTTCGCGGATCTCAGCGGGCGAAGGCGGGGCGCCGCTCTTGGCCCACGCGGGACCCCTGTCCGGAACGGGGCCGCTCTTCCACCAGGTGTAGCGGGTCCCGATGATCTTGTTCAGGTACTCTCGCGCCTCTTCTATGTTTTGCTCAAGCCTGGTTGTTGTGGTCAAGGCGTCGCCTCCCTGGTCCACGGGTAATCCCGTTCTTGAACGATCCGGGGCATGCTCGCATGGGGCGATGAATCCGCGATGAATCCAGGGGCGATTGCCAAGTACTTCTAAGGTTTTGGCTCGCCGACCGGACTTTGGGCCTGGGCTAGGTTCTCGATGCTCGATCTGGTTCTCCGGCCGTCCGTCTACGGCCCCTCCTCCATAAGACAGCGTAGTCGCGATGCCTGATCTGCGGCGGCGACGAATGCCAACGCGCGCGATTTCGCGAGATCATCGGAGATTCATCGTTGTCTGCTGGTATTTCGAAGACGACCGACCTTGCGAAAACGGGACTCGCAATGGTCTCGGATCTGGTGGGCGGGCGTAGAGGGCGAGTGACCGTATGAGAAACGCTTGGGGTGGCTCTGTCGTCGCGGCGTAGACGAGGAAGCGGCGGGTGTGGCGGCTTCACGCAGAAAGGATGGAGAGATGACGGGATCTGGTGCCGGAAGCCGGAACGGTTACGTGGACCTGGTGTTCGAGGGCGGCGGGGTTAAGGGCATAGCTCTCGTTGGCGCCTTCTCCGTGCTCGAAGAGCGGGGCTACGAGCCGCAGAACATGGCCGGGGCCTCGGCCGGGGCCATTGTTGCGGCCCTGATATCCGCCGGCTACGACGCGGAGGAACTGAAGGAGGTCGTCGCGAACCTGGACTACGACCGGTTCAAGGACCAGGCCATCGAGGACCGCCTGCCCATGGGCGGGACTTTGAGCATCCTCAAGGACCTCGGTATCTACGAGGGTGAGGCCTTTGAAGAGTGGATGCGCGGCCTGCTCGAAGCCCGCGACGTGAGGACCTTCAGGGATCTGGTGCGCCGCGAGGACGTAGACCTCAAGTACCGCTACAAGCTGCAGGTGATCGCCTCGGACGTCACCGAGCGGCGCCTCCTCGTCCTGCCCAGGGACGCGCCGAGCCTGGGCATCGAGCGTCCGGACGACCTCGACGTGGCCAGGGCGGTGCGGATGAGCATGAGCATCCCCATCTTCTTCGAGCCGGTGAGGTTCACCAACCGGCGGACAAACCAGGAGCACCTCATCGTTGACGGGGGGATGCTCTCCAACTTTCCCGTGTGGCTCTTCGATGCCGACGAGCCGCAGTGGCCCACCATCGGGATGAAGCTGACGCGAAAGCCGGAGGCCCCCATCGGCGGGGAGCTCTCAGAACCCGTGCCGCGCGGCGGGGTCACGCAGGTCATCGGCTACCTGAGGAGCCTCGTGGACACCATGATGGCGGCCCACGACCGGCTCTACGTGGAGCAGCACAACTTCGACGAGAGGACGATCGGGATAGACACCCTAGGCGTCGGGACCACGGAGTTCGACCTCTCCCCGGACCGCGCGCTGGAGCTCTTCGATTCGGGCCGCGCCGCCGCGGGGGAGTTTCTCAGTCGGGCGGCGGTCGCAGACCCGATACGGTCGCGAGCGGTTAGCCGGAGCGCGCAGGGTCCAGGGCCTACCTGACGCGCGAGGGCCACAGCCCGTACCCGATGAGGCGGCCGGGGACGTCGCGCAAGATGGGTATCCTCGGCAGCAGCCGGAGCAGGAGCGGGGGGGAGAACGAACCGTCCGCCCCGAGTGCCGGCGCCAGGACGTTCTTCTGTACCTGGGCCTGGGCCGCCTGTATCACCCTGGTCGGCAGATCCCGCCGCCGCTGCACCGCCGCGAGGTGCTTCTCGTCAACGGAGATCAACCTCGCCTGGCTCTCCCGGAGCGGGGCGGCGAGGATGTTGGCCGCCGAGACGGCGTCCTGGATGGCGTAGTTGATACCCACCCCGGCCACGGGGCTCATGACGTGCGCCGCGTCCCCGATGAGCAGGAGCCCCGGCCGGTGCCACGTCGGGCAGCGGCTCGACTCTACCGAGAGCAGCGAGACCTTGCGCCAGTCCGTAAGGTCCTCCAGCCGGTCCGCGTACTCCGGTATTACCTCGGCGAACTGGCGCTTGAGCTCCCCGACGCCCTCGTGCCGAAGCTCGGGGAAGGTGCCCTTGGGGATCACGTACCCCGCCTGCCAGTAATCGTCCCGGTCGACCATGACCGCGATGTGGCCCCTCCCGAACCGGCCGACGACGCCCTCCGCGTCCTCCGGCTCCCTCGGCAGCTTGAACCACAGGACGTCCATCGGCGGCGAGGTCTTTACGGGCTCGATCCCCGCGAGCCGCCGCACCCGGCTCCCGCGCCCGTCGGCTCCCACCACGAGCGCCGCCCTGACCTCGTATCGCCCGTCCTCGCCCTCGTAGCGCACGCCCCGCACCACGCCGTCCTCCTCGACCAGCTCTCGCACCCGCGCCCCCATCGCGACCCGGAAGCTCGGGTACTTCTCGGCCTCACCGACGATGAACTCCAGAAAGCTGGTCTGGGGCATGATGGTGATGTAAGGAAACTTCGTCCTGAGGCGGGAGAGCGTCGCCGGCGTGAAGGGCCCGGCGTCGGTCTGGATGGTGAAGCTCGAGACCTTGCTGTGGCGCCTCTGCAGCAGCCGTTCGGCTAGGCCCAACTGGTCCATGATCTCCATGACGGAAGGGTGCAACGTGTCCCCCCGGAACTCCCGATCGAAGTCCGGGTGCGCCTCAAGTAGCGTCACGTCGATTCCCTTCCGCGCCAGCAGCAGCGCCAGCACCGCGCCGCCCGGCCCGCCGCCGACGATGGCGCAGGTCGTGCGCGTCACGCCGGAAGCCCCGCGGGGTCCCGCGGCGCCGGTGTTCGCCCTCTCCCTGTTCTTCGTTCTCTCCGCCACGGCAGAACCTCCTTCGCTGGCCTTCTCTAATCCTTCGGCCGCAACCCTTCAAGAAAGATGCCGACGGCCGTCTCCACGTGGTCTTCATCGGTGAGGCCGTCCTCGCGGAGGGCGGGAAAGAGGATCTTGCCGGCGGCCTGCGGTATGAGCATCCCAACGAACGCCCGCGCGCCGGAGCGGGTATCGTGGGGCCGCAGACGGCCGAGCTCGACCTGGCGCGAAAGGTACTCTTTGAGGAAGCCGAGCACCCTCGCGGCCGTCGCCTTGCCGAGCATGTCCGCGAGCGCCGGACGCCTCATCGCCTCCCCCACCAGAAGCTTCATCATCCGCTGGCTGACCGGGTTGCTGACGGTCGCGAAGTACGCGCGCGCGATCTCGGGCAGCACCTCCTCCGGCGGGCGGTCCATCATGGACGCAGGATCCTCGACGGCGGTTCGAAGCGGCGCGTGCGTCGTCAGGACGGCGTTAAAGAGGGCCTCCTTGTCCGGGAAGTACCAGTAGATCAGGGCCGGAGACTGCAACCCCGCAGCCCCCGCGATGCTCTTGATCGTCGCACCCTTGAACCCCTTCGTCGAGAACTCCTCGAACGCCGCGTCCAGGATCTGATCCCGCCTGTCCAACTCCTCCGCCAACCAAACACCTCTTGATCGAATGTTCAATAAACGTAGCTTACATATGATTGAACGTTCTGTCAAGAATCCGGAGGGAGATCGTCGCGGGGTTGTATCCCGGGTTAGACTGGGTCGATGGAGGGCGGGTCGTACAAGATGAGGTTCCCCGGGCTCTACGGGCAGTGGACCGGGCACGACCTGGCGGACCATGGCCCCGGGCTAGGAAGTTTCCGTCCCGAGTTCTACGAGGGGCTGCGGCGTGAGGACGAGCCGGCGGTGTGGAGGCTTATCGAGGAGAAGTACCTGCTGGGGTACGGGGACTTCCTGCGGGTCGAGCACGAGTGGACGGCCGAAGGGTTGTGGCGGATACCGTTCCCCGGCTCCGTCAAGATGGGAGGGTTCAGGTCGCCAGTGGATTACGGGATGCCCGCGCCGTTGGTCGCGAGGATTCGCGCGTGGCAGGCCAACCTGGATACCAGGGACCCGTCCGAAGACCCGGATGACGACGAAAGCTTCGACTACGAGGCATCGGATGCGGAAGGCCTGGAGGTAGCCAAACAAGTCAAGTTGTTTCTGGGTGACAATCACTACGTCGAGTACTGGCCTTTTCGGGAGATCTCGATCAGGGGTGGAGAGGCGGTCGAGCTAGAAGTGCCGAAGTTCATCACCGACCTTACGCGATGAGTTACCCGTACGACGGCGTGGATCTGCGGGAGCATCCGGAGGCGTACCGGATCGGGCGGGGGGAGCAGGGTGTCTTCCACGCCGAGCCGTACAAGGGCGAGCTGTTGCCGCTGTGGAGCTTCAAGACCGAAGAGGCGGCGCGGGATTCGTCCGGGAAGATCTACGCCAAGTTCGAGGAGTACCGTTCGGCAGGCGACTTCGTCGGGATGGACGTCGCCCGCAAGTACTTGCAGATGGGATGGACCCGGGCGAGACGCTACGCGAAGTACGAGGGCGGCAAGAAGAGCAAGCCCCGCGAGAGGGAGGACCCGGAGAAGAGCCGGGCGGCCGAGGTATTCCGCGAGAAGTGGAGGGCTGCCGCCGAGGACGAGGAGTACCTGCGGCTAAAGAAGGAGCACCAGCGACGAAACGAGTAGGGGTTTTCGGCGTATACGTCTCCTAAAGCACAGAGCAGAAGGAGAGGTCCATGCGCAACCCCATACTGGCGGCCATCCTCAGCGTAATCGTGGCGGGGCTCGGGCAGATCTACAACGGGCAGATAGGCAAGGGTGTCGTATTCATAATCCTCCAGATCATAAACGGCGCGTTGACAGTTGTCCTGATCGGCTGGGTACTGATGCCTATCGTGGGCCTCTGGGCGACGGTGGACGCCTACCTCGTCGCCAAACGCAACAACGAGGGGTACGGGTTCAGGTAAGATCCGTGGATGGACGAAAGAGAACTGCTGACCCTCCTGAGCGCCGTAACCGCCATAGAAGAGGCGGCCTCCGCCGTCGCCCGCGAGGTCGAGCGCGACCGCCTGCGCGAAACCTCGCTGGCCCGCCTCTCAACCGTCGAAGCCGAGCTGATACGGAGCCGCATCGCGCTTGAGAAGGTGATACAGGAAGAGACGAGCCACTAGGTTCCGAGGTCAGAGGTCTTTAGGTATGAGAAGTGCCGAAGACCGGATCCGGGCAAACCGCGCCCGATCTCCGGAACCCGAAACCTGAAGCCTAGAACCTCAAAACCTCTAACCTAATTCGCGCATCCTCCCGTGCTGACGGGGTCGGTGCGTTCGGCCGCGATGCTGAGGTGGCGCCCGACGAGTTGGGAGGGGATACCGTAGCCGACGTTGCTCGAGTCCGCGCGGCTGGCGAAGATGGTCGCGACGACCTCGCCGTCGGCGTTGACGGCCGGGCCGCCGGAGTTGCCGGGGCGGACGAAGACGCGGAAGCCGGTTACGAGGCGTTCTACGGGGCCCTCGTTGTAGGCGTCGCCGGAGTACACGCGATCGGTCTCATCGGTGCGGGCGGGCTGGAGGTCTAGCGGGCCGTTCTGGGGGAAGCCGATCACGGCCGCTGACTCGCCGGGACGGGGCGGGGCGAGGGGCAGGGGGGAGAGGCCGAGCTTCCTGACGCGCAGGACGGCGACGTCGTTCTTCGCGTCGAACAGGACGACCTCGGCCCGCAGGGTTCGTCCGGCGCCCCCCGGCTGTACCCTGGTCGCGGCCTCGCCGGCGACCACGTGGGCGTTGGTGACGACGAGGTTCCTCGCGGCGACCCAGCCGGATCCCTCGACGCCGTAGCCGCAGGCCACGCCGGTTACGCGTACGGCCCGGCGGGCGGCCGCGCGCACGTCCGGGTCCGAGACGATGCCCTTCTCGGGTGGGGCCACGTCAGGTTGGGGGCCCTGGATCCTGGGTAGCGGGTCGAGCTCCGCGACGGCCCGGGTGAGCATCCCGGCGGGCATCCGCTCGTCGAGTGACCGCAGTATCCTCGACTGCTCAACGACCGGGTGGAGCCCCGCGAGCGGCGGGGACTGCAGGGTGAGGACTCCGATGGCCCACACGAGCACCAGCGCGAGGGCCAGGCCGAGGGTGGCGCCACCGAGGTTGTCCAGGGTCGTCGAGGCCGGGTTCGAGAGCCGGTTGCGTAAGGCGCCCCCGACGATGCGGGCCAGGACCTCCCCGAGCACCGCGAACGCCACGACGCTGATGAGCGTGGCACCGATACCGTAGACCGGGTTGACCCCGCCAGGCACCAGGGAAGCGGCGATCCTGGACCCAACCGAAGCCCCGACCACCACCCCCACGAGCGAGAAGGCGCCCGCGAGAAACCCGGTGCGCGCGCCGCGTAACACCGCCAGCAACACGAAAAGCGCAATAAAAAGGTCGAGCGCCACCATCTGCAGGATTCTACATGGTTAGCCCGCAGCCTTCGGCGACTTTCAGCTAGCCGTCTAACGGCGTCACCCTTCTTGACGTTCGATCCGTTGCGCGATAAGCGGCGCGGTCGAATTCTGCACGGTAGATAGCTCAAGGCGGGGGCTATAAGCCGGAGCGTGCGCGATGACCGGAGGGAGGAGCTTGCGTGCTAACATCTGGGCATGAGAGTCGCCGAGTTTCTGCCGGAAGTACAGAAGACCCTCGAGGCTAGGGGTGAGCCGGGCTACCGCCTGGCGCAGGCCTACTCCGCGCTGACCGTCTCCCTGGTGCGTGACTGGGACGAGGCGACGAGCTTGCCGAAGGGCTTGCGCGACGCTCTGAACGAGGACGCGCCCGCGGCGGTGCTTGACCTGCGCAACGCCTCCGTGGCGACGGACGGGACGAGGAAGTACCTCTTTCGCACGCACGACGGGCACGCCATAGAGACCGTCATGATCCCGGAGAAGGGTCGGCACACCGTGTGCATCTCGACGCAGGTTGGGTGTCCGATGGCGTGCAAATTCTGCGCGACGGGGCTGCTCGGGATCAAGCGCAACCTCAAGGCGCGGGAGATCGCCGAGCAGGTCCTCGTCGCCGCCCGCGACATCGCCCCGGAGAGGGTCTCGAACGTCGTCGTCATGGGGATGGGCGAGCCGATGCTCAACTACAACGAGACCGTAAAGGCCCTGAGGGTCCTAAACGACGGGGACGGGCTCGGGCTCGCCGCGCGGCACATCGCCGTCTCCACGAGCGGGCTGATAGACAAGATCAGGCGCTTCGCCGACGAGCCCGAGCAGTTTCACCTGGCGATCTCGCTGCACACGCCCTTCGACGACGAGCGGGCCGAGATCATGCCGGTCGCCTCCCGCCACTCTATCGCCGAGCTCATGGACGCGGCCCGCTACTACGTGGACACCACCCGCCGCAAGCTCTTTTTCGAGTACACGCTGCTTGCCGGCGTCAACGACCAGCCCCGCCACGTAGACGCGCTGGCGAAGCTCCTGGACCATCCCCTCTACCACCTCAACCTCCTGCGGTTCAACTGGACGGACACGGGCTTCTCCGCGACGAGCAAGGGAGACGCGAAGGCTTTCTTGCGCTACGCGAAGGAGCTCGGTCTCTCGGCGACGTTGCGGCCGAGCCGGGGGCAGGACATCGACGCCGCCTGCGGCCAGCTCGCCGCGAAGGACCTGCGCGGCCGTCCCGCCATCCCAATGCTGTCGAGGCCTTGAAGGACGAGCCTTCTGAGAGGCTGGATCCTCGGGCGAAGGTCGTGTGGAGGGTCTCGGGAGCCCTGAACATGCTCCCGCTTTTGGCCGGGGCGGGGTTCGCCAGCTACGTCCTGCTGAGGTGGGTCGAGGTCTCGGTCTTTATCGGGGTGCTTCCCTTGCTCGGGGTTCTCGCGATGGCGGTTTTCTCCGTGATCGTGGTTCCGGGACTCCGGTGGCGGCGGTGGCGGTATGAGATCCGGCCCGACGAGGTGGACCTGCAGCGCGGGGTGTGGTGGGTCAGCCGGACGCTGGTGCCGCTGGCCCGCATCCAGCACGTCGACACGCGCCAGGGGCCGCTGCAGCGGCGCTACGGGCTCTCGACGGTCGTCTTCCACACGGCTGCCGGCGCGAACCAGATCCCCGAGCTCGCCACCCCAATAGCCGCCGAGGCCCGCGACCGCATCGCCGCCCTCACCAGGGAGCAGGATGAACTCTGAGGCGGAACCGCTCCTGCGCCTCCACCCGGCGGCGATGGTCATCGGGGCGCTTGGGACGATCCGGCGCTCCATAAGCGCGACGGTTATCCCGGGGCTCGTATTTCTCTTTAGCCAGGGGCTCAGCCCCTGGACCATCGCCCTGGTGCTGGCCGGGTTGGCCGTCCTGGCGGCGCTTGCCGCCGTCTGGGGTTTTCTCTCCTGGAGGGCCACGAGTTACGGGGTCGTCGGGGGATCTTTCCGCCTGCGCCAGGGCGTGTTCCAGAAGAGCGAACGGACGATTCCTCTGGAGCACGTCCAGTCCGTGGACACGGTGCAGGGGATAGTCCAGAGGGCCTTCGGGGTCTACGAGGTGCGCGTCGAGACGGCCGGCGGCGGCACCTCGGAGCCCGACGCCTCGCTGCCGGCGCTCGGGCGCGGGGCGACCGAGGACTTGCGGCGCGGGATCGAGGGCGCGAGAAGAGAGCCGGTCGGCGCCGAGAGAGAATCCGGGCCCGAGGTCTTGCGGCGGCTCTCGACGCGGGACCTTCTCGTGGCCGGCGCCACGAGCGGGCAGATAGGTGTCGCCCTCTCCCTGCTCGCGGTCGGCTCCCAGGTCTTTGACGAGTTCTTCTCGGAGGCGTTTTTCCGAAACCTCGTAGATTCGCTGGCGCCGAACGCGCTGGTGTTGGCCCTGATCCTCATCCCGGCGGTCGCGCTCGTCGCCTGGCTGCTGGCCATCGCCGGCACGGTCCTGGCCCACTTCGGCTTCACCCTCTCCCGCGAGGGGGACTTTCTGTACATCAAGCGCGGCTTGCTGGAGCGGCGCGAGGCCACGATACCGCTCAGGCGCATCCAGGCCGTCCGCATCTCTGAAGGCTTCCTGCGCCAGCCTTTCGGCCTGGCCTCCCTGCGCGTCGAGAGCGCCGGCTACGGGGAGGACGCCGGCGTCTCGGCCGTCATGTTCCCGCTGCTGCCCTTCGATGAGGTCCAGGCGCTGCTCCGCGAGGCCGCCCCCGAGTTCGCCGTATCCCCGGCTCTGAGGGAGCTGCCGCGCCGCGCCCTCCGCCGCTACGTCTTCCGGGCCCTGATCCCCGCCCTGGTCCTGGCCGCCGCGGGCGCGCTGGTCTCGTTCCTGGTCTTCGAGGCCTCCTTCGGCCTCCTGGCGATAGGTCTTTTGCCGCCCTTCGCCCTCTACGGCTGGCTGCGTTTTCGAGACGCGGGGTGGGCGCTTGCGGACGACCGCCTCGTGGTGCGGTCCCGGTCTCTCGCCCGCGTGACCGTCGTGGCGCCCCGCCGCAGGCTCCAGTCGCGCAGCGTCCTGCAGAGCCCTTTCCAACGACGCCTCAGGCTCGCCACCTTCGGGACCGAGGTCGCCTCTGGCGGCGGAGGGTCGGCGCTGGAGGTTACGGACCTGGGTTTCGACGACGCGAGGTACCTGGCCGTGGCGCTGTCCGCGCGGGCCGACGGGCGGAGGGAGCGGGAGGGGGCGCTGCCCTGATCCGGGCGCCGGCGGAAGCTCCGTCGTGACGGAGGCGGGGAGCCCGACGGCGATATGGTCCCCACGACTCTTTCCCGGCACCGTGTCTCTGTAGTAATATTGCTTGCGACGAGAGGCGCTCTGGGGTCCGCCGCCCGCCGGTTACACGTTGGCGAACGGGAATTCCAGTCGCTCCTCTGAAAGAAGAGGCATATCGGTAGAAGATCGGACGAGGGGGACGGTTTGAAGATCGAGAACGGGTCGGGGACGCGAGACGTGAGGGGATACCTTCTAGTATTGCTCTTCGCGATGCTGTTGGCACTCGGGGCGGCCGTGCCGGTACTCGCCGCCGAGGAGCCCGCGCGAGAAGACGGGGGAACCATACAGCCGCAGGTCGTGGGCGGACAGTCTGTACCTGACGGTAAGTACAGGTTCGTGGCGGCGCTTCGCGATGTCACGCGGGGGAACTCGGCCTACCAACAGCAGTTCTGCGGCGGCACCCTCATAGACCGCAACAGCGTCCTCACCGCCGCGCACTGCCTTGAGTCCGTGACGGCGCCGCAGCTGCGCGTCACCGTCGGGCTCACCTCCCTCAAGGAGCCGGGCCAGGGCCAGACGCGCTCCGTCGAGAGCATCGCCAGGCACCCCCAGTACACCACCTCGCTCATCACCTTCCGCTACGACGCGGCCGTCCTGTCCCTCGACCGACCGATAAAGAACATCGCGCCGGCCAAGATACCGGCCTCGGACTCCAACAACCTCGAGGATCCAGACGATCAGGCGACGGTCGCCGGCTGGGGTAGCACGGTCAAGCAGCCGAGCAACAACGACCCCCGCTACCCCGTCAGGATGCAGGAGGCGCAGGTGCCCATAGTCTCGGACGCCGCGGCCAGGCGCGCCTACGGGGCCGACGACTACGAGCCGCGGCTCATGCTCGCCGCGGGCCGGGAGAACAAGGACACCTGCCAGGGCGACTCAGGCGGCCCGATCTTCGTCAAGAACGACAGGCGCGCCTTCCAGATCGGGATCACCAGCTTCGGCAACGGGTGCGGGAAGCGCAACTTCCCCGGCGTCTACACAGAGGCAAACTCCGAGGACATCAGGCCCTTTATCTTCAGGGCGGCTGACGCGAACTAGCCCTCCAGGACAGAACGGGCCGTTCTTCGACAGGGCGCCCCGCTGAGGCCAGAGGCCTCAGCGGGGCGCCTTACTCTGAGTAGAGTTCGTCGGAGCCCAGGGCCCCGGCCTCTACCAGCGACTCCGGCGCGCCGGCGCGCGCGTCCATGCGCCGGACGAAGCTCTTGCCCTCTTCGTCCTCCTCTATCATCCAAACCTCGTCGACCAGGGCTGATTCCTGCACCTCGCCGACGTGGCTTATTATGAAGATCTGGCCGAAGGACCGCTTGAGACGCTCCAGCGCCAGCAGCACGTTGTTGCGCCTCCCCGCATCGAGGCTCCCGAAGACCTCGTCGAGCACGAGGAACCCTAGGGTGTTTCCGCCGCGGGCCGCGACGAGCCTGCTGAGCGCGACCCTGGCCGAGAGGCTCGCTACGTCGGCCTCGCCGCCGGAGAAGCGCTCGATGGCGTAGGAGTCGTCGAAGCGGTCGAGCAGCCTGACGCGGTAGTTCTCGTCGAACTCCATGCTCTCGTAGCGGCTGTCTGTGAGCTCCCGGATCAGGCCGGAGGCCTCGGCCTCGAGCATCGGCCGCGCCCTGGCGGTGAGCGAGCGGAAGAACTCCGTGAAGAGCCCGTCCATCTCGTCCATGCGCGCCGCGGCAGCCGCCCGCTCGTTGGCGAGCTTCCGGTCGTCGTCCAGGCGCTTGAGCTCTGAGGTGGCCCGCTCGATGCGGTGGTCCGCGTCCTTCCAGTCGCCGCCTAAGCCCTCCCGCGCGTCCCGCAGCCCGGAGGCGCGTTCCTCGGCCGCAGACACCCTCTCGGACGCCGCCTCGTAGGCCGCCTCGTCGAACCCGAGCGCAGAGACCTCCTTCGTCAGCTTCTCGGCGTCTTTACCGGCCGCCTCCACGCGCTCCCTGGCCTCCCGCAGTGCCTCCTCAACCCCGGCCCGCGTCTCCAGCCGCCGGTCCAGCTCCTCGACGCGGCCCCGCGCCCGCTCCAGGCTGTCCTTCTCTTCTCTTTTAGAGCGGTGTTCGTCAGGGTCGTACGAGAGGCCGGCGAGCTCCTCCAGCCGCGCCATCCATTCCGCTACCTGATCCGCCAGCTTCGAGTGCTCCGTCGCGAGGCTCGCCACGGTGGGGCGCGCGTCGCGCACGCGCCGCAGGCGCTCGCGACGGGCGCGGGCCGCTTCGAGATCTTGTTCGGTCGGGGGCTCGGCGTCCCCCAGGGCCTCGCGGAGTTCGTCGAGGTTCGCGGACAGTTTCTCCAGCGTCTCCAGCCTGTCGGCGGTCCGGTCCGTGGCGCGGGCCAGGGACTCGCGCAGGACGCGCCAGCGGTCCAGCTTCGTCTCCAGCCTCCGGAGCTTCTCGGCGGTCTCTGCGGCGGAGGCGGAGAGCTTCTCGGCCTCCGCGGTCTCGGTGGCCGCGCGGCGGCGGAGAGAGGCGGCCTGGCGCTTGAGGGTGTCGGAGATCTCCTCCTGCTCCCCGCCCTCGAAGCCGCGGTGGCAGGTGGGACAGTGGTCCTCCGCGCCGGTGTCTATGGCCTCCCTCGCCTTGTCCACGTTCTTCGCCTCGCGCTCGTCGGCGTTGGCCCGGCCGCGGTGGTGCGCGGCGACCTCCTTGAGCTTCTCCTCCTCCTCGCGCAGGTCCTTCTGCCGGCGCTCCAGATCCTCGCCGCCGGAGAAGTCCTCGATCTCCTCCCGAAGCTCTCTCGCCTCTTCTCTGGTCTCCTCGTAGCGCTGCCGGGCGGCCCTCACTTCCTCGGTCGCGGTCCCGAGCTCCTTGTGGCGGGAGGAGAGCTCCCTGAGCTCCTCGTAGCGGGCCTCGGCCCCCTCAAGCTCACCGGAGACGCCGTCTAGCACCGCGACGGCCTCCCGCAGCAGCTCCCGCCCGTCGAGGTCGAAGAGGGCGTGGAAGCCGGGCAGGACCTCTTCGTCCCCGCCGTCCAGCTCCTCCAGAACGTCCCAGACCTCGCCCTCGATGTCCGAGATCCGGCGCTGGCCTTGCAGGGACTCCTTGCGGCCCCTGTCCCGCTCCTCCGCCCGCCGCCGATCCTCCTCGAGCTTCTCGAGCTCCGCCGTAACCTCGGGCAGCCTGGCCGTCCGGGGCTTCAGGCGCCCGAGCTCCTCCTCCGCCGCTGCGAGGTCCGCCAGGTCCTTCTCTCCCTCGGCCACCCGGTCCGCCGCCCTGCGTCCCTCGGCCTCCGCCGCGCGCAGATCCGCCGTAAGGCGCGAGTGCTCGCGGTAGGATGTCTCCAACGAGTTGCGGGCCGCGCGGGCGGACTTCAACTCCTCCTCGGCGGAACCAAGCTCTTCGGTGACCCTCTCAAGCTCCCCTTCCAGGCGCTCGCAGGCCTCGCGGGCTTCCTTCAACTCGGCCTGAAAAGATTCGAGGTCGGCCTCGGCGAGGCGCTTCTCAAGTACCCTCGCCTCCGTGCGCAGGGCGTTGCGGTCTTCGCGCAGCAAGGCCTGAGCCGCCTCCACGCCGCCGATACCGAGGAGCTTGGAGATGCGGCGCACCCGGCTGATGCCGTCGTCCTGGGCAAAGAAGCGGAGCTCCTTCTGGCGGGCGTAGAAGGTCGCCTCGAAGGCGGTCCGGTCCATGCCCAGCAGCGTCTCCTCGACCCACCGGATCACGTCCGAAGTCCCAGTGACGATGGTCCGGCCCTCGCCGTCGCGCACCTCGGCGCTCGTCGCCCCGCCCTTCAACTGGCGCCGCACGGTGTAGGATCCGCCGTCCGTAGCCAGCGTGATCTCCACGACCGAAGGTTCCTTTGAGGTGCCACCGCTCCACGGAATAGACTCGTTAGCGAAGCGCGGGCCGCCGCCCCTCGAACCGAAGAAAGCCCACAAGATGCTCTCGAAGAGGGTTGACTTGCCGGCCCCGTTGGATCCCACAACGCCGATGGCGCCTTCCGGGGGATGGAGCTCCATCGGATCCCGGAACTGCTTGTAGTTCTGGATAAAGAGGCGTTCGAGGATCACGCGCCCGGCTCCTCGCTCGCCGCCCGCGCCAGATACCCGCGCCCCTTCTCCAGAAACTCCTCCGCGAAAGCCTTCTCAAGCTCCCCACGCTCCCGCCGGGCGTTCACGAACAGGGCGAACTCCTCCCCGAGCGGCCCGAAGACCGCGGAGGGCGAGCCGTCCGTGCCCGCCGCCTCGGGGCTTTCCTCAGGGTGGATCTCCAGACTGAAGTTCAGGCACCGCCGCTGCAGGTCGCGCAGCAACTCCCTGTCCACCCCGCTCGCCACGCCGCGCCTGACGTCGTAGGCCCGCAGGCGCACGATGGCCCCGTCCAGATTTACACCGGAGGTGCGCTTGTGGACCTCCTCCGTCAACTCCGCGGAATCCATCTCCCTGGCGCTTATCTTCTCCAAGTCGATCATGGGCCGCACGTCGATCTTCACCTGCTCGACGCTCTTCAGCCCATCCTCGTCGAACTCTACGATGGCGAACCCCGGCTCCGACTCGACCTCCCCGAACCCGAACCGCTCCGTCGCCCCCGCGTAGTACGCGTTTGGCTTGTGCTCGTGAAAATCGTGGTAGTGGCCGAGGGCTATGTAGTCGAAGGGGGCCGAGATCATGTTTGATTGCAGGTTGGCCTCGCCCATCTCGTGCTGGCGCGTCTCCAACCCCGGCACCAGCCCATGCGTCACCAGGATGTTGATGTCCGCGTCCCGCGCCGGCATCACCGCCCCCGTCCCGAACACCGCCCCGTGCGGCACCAGCGTAACCCCGACGTTCACCCCATCGAACTCATCCGACCAGTAATCAAGCTCGAACCCGTGCGCCGAATGAACGTTCACCAGGTTCGCGTACTCGAGCGCCGCCGTCGTCGTCCGCAACCGCGGCGTCTCGTGATTGCCCGCCGCCACGACGTACGGAATCCCGGCCCGCGCCGTGATGCGGGCCGTCTGCTTCAAGAACCCAATTATGACGTGCGTCGCCGGCCTGACGGAGTCGAAGACGTCACCCGAGTGGATCACCACGTCCACGTCCCGCTCCAGGATGGCGTCCACGGCCCGCCCATAGGCCTCCTGGACGTCCACCTCGCGTTGGTTGCGGTTCGACACGGGGTCGAGGCGCGCGTACCGCGAGTACCCGAGATGCGTATCCGAGATGTGGGCTATACGAACTATGCGGACGAGATCCTTTCCACGTCGAGGTTCAAGCTATTCTAGCCGGAGCGTCCGGCTTTTTCGCCGGGCTGCTGCTTCAAGCATCGGGTTCTGGCTGGCTTGTCGCTATCGCGTCGAGAAAGTCTGTCGGCGTGAGAATGTCTATGCCTCGAAAGGGGCTGAGTACAAGGAGATCATCGTCGCCGCTCACGATGCAGTCCGCGCCACCGTTCACGGCCAGTTCCAGGAACTTGTCGTCCTTCGGGTCGCGGCAGGCCTGGATCTTTTCCTGCACCTCTACCAACGTCGCTTCTTGGAGCAAACCCTGCAAGAAGCGCTCTCGCTGCTCCTCGCTGACGTACCGTCGAAACTTCTCGCGCCCGAGCACCTCGCTGACCTCCGAGACGACATCCGCCGAAACGATCACCCCGCCATTTCGCAGAGCGGCGAAGAATGCTCTAGCCGGCTTGCCCGCGTCAACGAGAAGGGCACTAACCAGAACGTTGGTATCAAAGACGCAGCGCGGGTTGCTCCTCACGCAGCAACTCGTCCAACTCTCTCTCCGTCAAGCCCCGCGCCCGCGCCGCTTCGGAAGTCTCTCGCATGATCTGCTCCAACGAGTCGGACGGCCTCGTGACCTGGCTCAGACGCAGGCTGAGTAGAAGATCTATCTTTTCCCGTTCTTCCGCCGACGCTGCCGCGTAGCCTTCCGCAGCTTCCGCATCGACCTTGATGGTGATCTCTCGCGTGTCCATCAGTTCCCTTGAAGCAAGCTATCTACAAAGCCAAACACTTCTACAGTCTAGCGCAGGAAGGGGCTGATAAGAACATGCGTTCGGTGTTGGCGACGAAAGCCAGACTAGCCCGGATGTCCTCGGCCTCCAGATAAAGGAAGTTAGCTAGGATCTCCTCATGCGACATACCGGAAGCGAGGTAGCTAAGAATGTCGTAGACGATGATCCTCATCTCTCAGATACACGGCTTACCACCCCGCATATCGGGATCTATCGTGATGCGTTCCCGAAAGCTCACACTTGAAGGATGATCTCGCGATAGACTGTACATGTAGCTTATTCTGTGAAACGACTTGCATCGTAGACTAATCCAAGAATCGCTCGTTCTCTATCCTTCTTCCTTGTCACCACTAAGAACTAACGTACGTTAATCCCTCATCCGGTCCAGGCCGGAGAGGATCTGAGAGGACTCGCGCCTCCTGGCCGGGCGGTTGTTGCGGGTGAGGTTCCAGCGGAAGTTCTTGTACGGGTCGGCGGCGCCGTGGCCGGTGCGGTGGGCGGCCTGAACCGCGTCCAGGGCCTCGTAGACCTGCTCCTCGGGGACGCCTTCTATGTCGCCCCTTATGGCGGTGATAGCCGGAGGCTTGCCGGTCTTTACGAGGTTGCGCATGACGGCGAGGACGGAGGTTGCGGCGTCGCCCTTGCGCTCGCCGAAGATGTCCGTGCCCTGCTTGCCCATGAGAACCATCGGGCGCGGGAAGGTGCCGAAGACCGGGACGGCGTAGTGGGCGTGGCGCAGGAGTAGGCGGCCCTTCTCCAATTGCAGTAGCTCCTCGCGGGTGGTGCCGGAGAAGGAGCGGTAGCTGCTGTTCGTCAACTCCTCGTCGCCGATGCGGCCGTAGAGGCTGGTGGCGGCGTTGCCGACGACCTCGTCGTCGACCTTGGAGCGGAACTGCTGGGCGCCGAAGAGGGTGAGGTTGAGGTGGCGTCCGCGGGCCGAGATGTCGACGAGGGTGTCTTTGAGGCTGCTGGTCCTAGAGCCCGAGGGGGCGTACTTGTTGAGCTCGTCGACGAAGATGACGAGCTTGTCGACGCCGAGGCGACCCTGCTCGGCCATCTCCCAGACGCTGTTTATGACCTTGGTGACGACGAGGTCCTGCGGCACGCCCGAGAGGTGGGAGATGTCCACGACGCGCATCTCGCGGTCCCCGAAGGGCCCGTCTACCTGCGGCGAGTCGCCGTACTCGACGCGGCCGTGGACGAGAAGGCCCGCGCACTTGCTGGGGAGCACCCCGAAGCGGTTGCGGACCTTGGCTATCGTCGCCTGGTGGTGGCCGTTCCAGTAGGAGCTCTCGGATTCCTCGAAATACTCGAAGGCCTCATCCAGCTGGGAGTGGAAGCCGCGCATGGTCCTGACAGGGACGCTCCTCAGGTACTCGACGAAGCCCTTGAACTTGTCGTCGTAGTCCATCGGGTCGAAGATGCGGCCGGCGTGGGGGAGGACGTCTTCGAGGTCCCACACTATCGGGTGGACGCAGGAGTCCTCGCCGCGGGCGTTGCGTAAAGTGTTCAGGTCCTTGGTGCGCAGGTCAGCGGCGTGGACCATGCCGTCGCCGCCGTCCTTGCCGAAGGCGAGCGGGGCGAAGATGCGGAGGTTCTCGAACGGCTTTATTTCAAGGCCCAAAGACTCGTACATCTCGCGGTCTTCCTGGGGCAGGGGCTTCTGTTTCGCCTTCTTGTAGCGCTCCGCGAGGTCCGGGTCCTCTTCGGGGTCTACCTCGACGGGTTTATCGAGGTAGAGGAGGTCTGCGCCCTTGACGTTGAACATGAGGGCCGCGACCTTCTTGTCATCGACGGTCTGGAAGGTGCTCGCGATGGTGAAGAGGGCGTGGCTGGTCTTGGTGGAGAGGCCGCTCATGCCGGTGATGTTGAGGTGGCCGGCCTCGGGGCCGAGAAGGTAGTCGCCATCCACGAAGAGGGGGGTGCGCTGGGGGGAACCGTTCTTCTCGTTGCCGTTCTCGTGGAGGAGCATCGGGATCTTGTGCCCCGCAAAGTCATCTGTGCCGAGGGCGTACTCGATGGCCGGCCGCGTGGCGAAGAAGACGGGGCCGGTGCGGACCGGGCGCTTGGACTTCTTTCTCTCGTGGCGGTGCTTGGTCGCGAGGACGCGGGCCTTGAAGACCAGTATCTCCACACGCTCCGAGAGGGCCTCTAGCGCGGGATCTCCATCGTAAGCATAAAAGTCGTCGAGAAAGGACTGCAGGTCGGAGTAGCGGCGGGGGTCGTCGAGGACGGCGACTGCGGTCGCGTCTTCGGCCTCGGCGGCGACGATGTGGCCGATGTCGAGGTTCTGGGCGGCGGGCGTCTCGGCGGTCCAGAAGAAGAACTCGTGGGCTGTCGCGGGGCTGTCCTCGCTGGTTACGACGCGGCCAATGGGGCCGAGGTCGAGGTCAAGAAAGTGGTCGTGAAGCATCTAGCTCCCTCCGTCGGATGCGAGTTGGCGTTCCAGCCTCGAGTAAGCCCGCTCGGAGCCCTGCACGAGTGGTTTGAGTATCTTTTCGACGTAACGGATCGGGTAGATCATGGCGGGCCACCTCGGGTCAGGCTTCGCCAGCGGCGCCCGCTCGGCGAGGATCCAGCGGCTGATCTCGTCCACGGTCCCCGGCTCCGTGTCGCGCGGCGCCTCGATCCTCATGAGGGAACCTAATGCGTCGGCCCCCCGCTGCGGCGGCCACATCCTGAGGTACCAGGAGGTGCGGCGCTCGCTCTGCTCGCGCCGGAGCTGCCAGTCGGGGACGAAGCTCGTCGTGCGCATTCCGGGCTCCAGGTCGAGCAGCATCGCGACGTCTTTGCCCACGAACTCGGGTCGGGCGACGCTCTTTATGAGGCCGACGGCGCGCCGGTTGGATTCCCTGATATCCCTGAGCTGGCCGTCCACCGCGATCCAGGCGTCCGGGTCTTCTAGCGTCCGGTCGTCGAGCTCCCACCGGCGCAGCATCTCGCCCTCCAGCCGCTCCCTGAGCGTACGAACCCGCGAGCGGGCCATCTCCCGCATCCCGACGTAGTCGGAGGGGTCCGCGTCGGGCACGTACGCCGCCGAGTCGAGGACGAGGTGCGGGGAAGAGGGGACGTCGTCGGGGCCGAACTCGGTGAAGCCCGCTTCGACCAGCAAGTCCCAGAACGCCCCGACCTTTGCGTCTCCGGCGCTGCGCGGCAGGATCACGGCCTGCACCACCGTCGGCGGGTCCTCAAGCGGCATCCTAGAGAACCGCCGGTCGCAGCGGTTGACGATGGCCGCGGCCACGGTAGAGACGACTACGGGCGACATCTCTATGCGCCCGATCTCGCGCGAGCTCTGCACGCCGTCCAGGAAGTAGCACAGCCGCGAGGTGCCGTCGGACTCGCCGATCTCCCGCGGTCCCGGCGGCTCTTCCAGGTGGAACGGACGCCCCGGGGGTATCCCGTCCTCCTCGTCCTCCGCCGGACGATGGGCGAACTGCTGGCCCTCCAGGTCAACCGTCCCGGCGCCCGCGGTTACATGGATGCCCCTGTGCCCGGCATCGTCCAATGCCCGGCTGATCTTCGTAACGAAATCCTCGGAAGCGCTCCCCGCCAGCATGGCCGGAAGTATACGCGGAGCGGGTTCGGAAGACTAACCGCCTAACCCTCATCTTCCGCGTCAGGTTCAGAGACAACCGACTCGAACTGCCGCTCCGCCAGCCCGACCGCCGACCGGAAGCTCCGGCGATCTAGGGGCGTGTTGGAGAAGGCATCGCGGGCCATCTTGAGGATCTTTTTCGCCTCGCCGCGCTGGCGCTCGGCGTTTGGGATCTCCTTGGAGAACGCGTAGGCGAGGTCTCCGTCTTCCTCGTGATAGAAGTGGAAAAAGACGTCCTTCTGCCGCCCGAGGCCCGTGAGGGCGGCGTCGCCGGAGACCTGGCTCACGTTCAGGAGTGTGGCCGCCGAGAAGGGCTCGCCGTCCATCGGGTAGACGGTGAACGCGAGGCGCACCACGGGTCCGTAGAACGTCTTGTAGAACTCCAGCTGGCGCACGATGCGGGCGGGACCCCTGATACCGTCGATCTCCTCCCGCGAGGCAGCCACCACCACGTGCCCCTTCGGCGGCCTCATCGACTCCCGCCCCTGCGTCGAGACCATCCTGGCCTGCGCCCCGCGTTCGGCGACCGCCGAGGCCAGGCTCCGCCGAACGCTTTCGGGAAGTTCCAGCCCCTTCCCTTCGGTCACCCCGAAGACCCTTCGCGGCCGAAGCGTTCGAAGAAGCGGGCGAAGTAGCCGACGGCCTCGAAGTAGTCGTCGAGGTGGACGGACTCGTTGGGGGAGTGGATGCGGCTTGCGGCGTTGGCGACGTTGCC
>CADCUT010000150.1 GCA_902805975.1 uncultured Rubrobacteraceae bacterium
GCGGGGCCGGCTTTATAGCCCTGGCCGCCCTGATCTTCGGCCGCTGGCACCCCGTCGGCGCCACGCTCGCGGCCCTCCTCTTCGGCTTCGCGGACGCCATCACCATCCGCGTCCAGGAGGAGTTCATCCCCCGCGAGTTCATCCAGATGCTTCCCTACATCCTGACCATCGTCGCCCTCGCCGCCTTCGGCGGCCGCGCCGTCGCCCCCGCCGCCGTCGGCAAGCCGTACCGCAAAGAGTAAGCCCCGACCCTTGCGCCGCCTCCTCATAGACACCGACACGGGCTCCGACGACGCGGTCGCCCTCGTCATGGCCCTCAAACACCCCGACGCGACGGTCGAGGCCGTCACGGTCGTCGCCGGCAACGTGCCGCTGGAGCAGGGCGCGCAGAACGCCCTCTACACTCTAGAACTCTGCGGTTCCACCGTCCCGGTCTTCCGCGGCGTGGGGACGCCGCTGCTCTCTCCCGCCGTCGGCGCCGAGGAGGTCCACGGGCTCGACGGCATGGGGGACATAGGGCTGCCGCTCTCGGGCCGCGAGCCCGCGCCGGGGCACGCGGTCGACGTGCTGGTCGAGAAGATCAGCGCGAGCCCGGGGGAGTTGACCCTGGTCGCCTTGGGCCCGCTGACGAACGTGGCCCTGGCGCTCTTGAGAGACCCGTCGATCTCGGTCAAGGTCAAAGGCTGCGTGATGATGGGCGGGACGGGCCAGGGTCCCGGCAACGTGACCCCGGTCGCCGAGTACAACATCTGGGCAGACCCGGAGGCGGCGAAGGTCGTCTTCGAGTCGGGGATGCCGCTTATGATGGTCGGCTGGGACATCTCCCGCGGGTACGCGGTCTTCGGCCCGGAAGACTCGGCGCGGCTGCGGGGCATCGGCACGCCCCTGGCAGAGTTCTGCGTGGACATCCAGAGGGTCCTCGACGAGTGGGCCAGGGAGAACACGCACCTCGCCGGCTTCGACTTGCCTGACCCCATAGCGATGGCCATCGCCCTGGACCCCTCAGTCGCCACCGAGACCCGGCGCCTCTTCGTAGCCGTCGAGACGGGAGGTGCCTGGGGCCGCGGCCAGACCGTCGTGGACCACCTGAACGTTACGGGCCGCGAACCCAACGTCGAGGTCGTCGTGGAAGCCTCCCGCGAGCGTTTCCTGGACCTCTTGCACGCGGCCGTCGGACGCTAGGACGCCCCGCGGAGGCCGGACCCGCCCGGGCGGGGGTATGCCACGACGGGTACGATGGGGGGCGGCGTTGGATATATACGCAAGGAGGCCACGCGTGGACATGAGGGGCAGGATGCTGGCGGGGGCGCTCGGTGGGGCGGGCGCCACGCTCGCGCTTTCGGGTTTGCGCGAGTCTTGGAGAAGGGTCGGTCTGGTCTTCGACACCGCCCCGACGCAGGTGGTCGACCGCGTGGAGGAGGTGTTCACCCAGGAGGGGTTCTCACCAGGGACCCGGCGGGCGCTGGCCGCGGTCGCGCACATAGCCTACGGCGTCAGCACCGGGGCCGCCTTCGGCCTCCTGCGCCGGGAGCGCGGAGGGAAGGGCGAGGAGGCGGCCGTCGGCTCCTCGCTAGGCATTCTGGCCTGGGGGGCCGGGTGGGCGAGCTGGCTGCCGCTCGCCGGCGTCCACTCGCCCCCCTGGGAGCAACGAACCCCGAAGGTCCTGCTGCCCGTGATCGACCACGCCGTCTTCGGCGCGGTCTGGGGCTTGATCTTCTCCGCCCTGACGCGCGACCGTCCGTAGGACGACCGCCACACACGACCGGTGCCGCCGCCCGACCGCCCCTGTTGGCAGGACCCCGAACCTCGGACCTTCGCCGCGATTCGGGTAGGGCCTTGCGACCTTGCCGGCAGCGTTTCAGACCAAAGCGGGAGGGACGCGCCGTGCGTCCCTCCCGCGAAAACCCCTGGATGTTATCCGATCTGTCCCTAGCGGTTGAGGCGCCGGGTGTCGGGCCTGTCGCCCGAGTCGACCCTGGTAAAGGAGGCTTCGGAGGAGCCATCCTGCTGCTGGTTCTGCTGCTGCTGTTGCTGGATCTGCTGGCGGGCCTCGCCGCTCTTCTCGTAGCCCTGCTCCACCAGACGCTGGGCGACGCTCTGGCCGCCGAGGCCGAAGGCGAGGGCGGCCGCGAGGGCGACCGACCCGAGCAGGATCAGGAACGTCGGCGCGATCAGCTCCTCGGCGATCCCCATCTGCGTCAGCGCCGCGAACACCGCGAAGACGATGATGCCGTACTGCGCGACGCTGCCGGCGATGCTGCTGCCCGTCGCCCCGCGCACGATGCCGGCCACGAAGTTGGCGAGGAGCGTCGCGAGCACCAGGATCAGCACGGCGGCGATAAGCTGCGGTATGTAGGCGATGAACTGCGCCAGCACGTCTGAGATCGCCGTGATGCCCAAAGTGTCAACGGCCATCGAGATGGCTATAAAGAACACGAGCCAGAAGACGAGCTTGCCGAGTATAGAGAGCGGGGTTTGGGTGGTCTGGCTTCTGTCGAAAAACTGCTTGACGCCACCCTTCTCCATCCAGCCCTCGAAGCCCGCGCTCTTGAGCACCCTGGTCGTTATGCCCTGCAAGACCTTGGCGATGATGTAACCGATGACGAGTATTAGCAGGGCGCCGATGAGAGCCGGAAGCGCTCCCATTATCGTGCCGAGCCCCTCGGATAGTGACCTGCCTATGGTTTCCATTCTCTACTCCTTTTTTGCTTTCGTTAACAGCGACGGGGGCGGGGATCGAAATCCCCGCCCCCGCTGTAGTGGATCTGCGTTACGGCCTGCGGCTGCCGGTGCCCGCACCCCACAGCCCGCCGAGCGCCCCGCCAATGAACGGCACCAGCAGCGCCAGGATGCCAGAGACCGTCAAGATGGTGCCCAAACCCTGCTGGGGGACCTGGTTCTGGACGTTGCCGGGTACCTGCGGCAGCGCTATGCCGGAGAGCTGGTCGATAAAGCTCGAGCCCACGATAGCCCCGATGAGCGCAAGCACGATTATCACAACCAGCGAGAGCACGGGCACCAGGATGCCGTGCTTGAGGCCTGAGCGGCTCGCCAGCCTGCCGGCGACGTAGCCGCCGATGAGGAACGCCAGAAAAAGGGTGATGAGGAGGCCGATGAGGCCAGCGGTGCCGCCTTCGGTGCCGCCCTGAGCCCCAAGGGCGCCCAGGATACCACCGACCACTGCGCCGACGATGCCGCTTAGGATGAGGCCGGCGCCAAGCGCGGCGAGCCAGCCGAAGACGACGCTCGTCCAGCTTGTGCCTAGCTCGCTCTCCCTGGCGTGCCGGTCTGCTTCATGATCCCGCCGCGCGTCCCCGACCCTGCGCGGACCGGTGTCCGTGCCGCTGGTGCGGACCTCCCGCTCGTCCACCCTCGGCGCGTCCGTGTTCCCTCTCTCCTTGTCAGTCATCACTTACCTCCTCGCCGGCGAGGCTTCAAGTCCCCGCGCATTGCCCTCATGTGTGCCGGTTGCCGCGCCCATGGGGCCGCAAACCCTTTCGCAAGAACACTTGCCGACACTCCGTCTTACTAGAGAAACCGGGCCCGGCATACGGGTGGGCCCGGTGAAGTTGCTCGAAAAGTTCCTTAGGCGCCGCGGCCGCGCTCGGTGGCGTCCTCGACGTCGACCTCCTCGCGGCGGACGTCGTCCTCGACGACCTCGGTCTCCTCGACCACGTCCTTGCGCAACCTGACCTCTTCCTTGGCCACGGCCCGCTTGTCGACTATTACCTCTTCCTCGGTCACCGGCACGTTGACCTCTTCCTCGCCGATCTGCGCCTCGGTCGCCTCGCCGCTAACGGGCACCCGCTCGACGCTCACTTCCTCGTGCCTGGTCGGGACCTCGATGCTCTCGCGGTCGGTGCGGACGCGCTTGCGGACCTTCACCGAGCCGGCCTCGCGCTCGCGGGTCCCGGCGCGGAGCTCTTCCTCGCTCCTCTGCACCCTCAACTCATCGTCGTGGGATACGTCGGAGCGGGGCTCCTCGTAGGTGTCATAAGAGCCCGTGCTCTGGGTCTGGGCGGCGCCGAGGCCATAGTAGGAGCGGACCTCGTTCTCGTACTCGGGCGTGATCTCCCGGTCGTCGTTGAAGGCAGGCCCGTTCTTGGCGGTCTCCTTATCCGTGGACACCGTGATAGCCCCGGCCGACTCGTCAACCGTGGCCGCCTCCATCGGGATGAGGGTGGAGCTTGTGCCGAGAAAGCCCATCTTGACGCCTATGTACTCGGGGCTGTCGTTCTCGTCGAGGAACAGGTCGTCTACCTTGCCGATCTTGGATCCTGCGTTGTCGTAGACGGTGTAGCCGGCGTACTGGTCCTCTACGGCCGTAAACCCGTCGCTGCGATTCTCCATTATCCTGCCTCCTTGCTTCGCTTTACTACGCATCTCTTCCCGTGGCACTGCCGAACGGGACGGTTAGACCCTACCCCGGAAAGCCATCTTGCAAGAGCGATTTAGGTGTCTTGAAGCACAGTCGGCCGATTTTTGGTGCGAAAGGTGCAGGTCGGCGCCGCCGGTTTCGTGCTCCACGACACAGGACGCCGCAGGATATGGCCCGGGATCAGGCGTCTACGGGGAACCTCGGCTTGATCATCTCGGCCTCGGCGCGGCGTTGCAGTGCCTCCACGGCGCGGGAGACGGGATCGAGCTCGAAAGCCTCGCCGTTGAAGAGTACGGCGTTCTTGTCGATGTCGTAACCGCGCATCCGGTCCTCTGGCGCTGTCTCCGCGAGGACGTCGAGCGGCTCGGTGTAGGAGTCGAAGAACCTGTGGTGCTCGGAGGAGACCTGCCAGGTCTCCAGCCGTTTGTCGAAGTGCTCGAAATGCTCGACGAAACCGAGCGCCCTTAGAGGGGAATCCTCGCCCACCTCCAGGCTCTCACGCAGCTCATCGCCCCTCTTCGGGAAGAGGGGGTCAGGGGGCCAGAGGAGGCGAGAGATCCTGCCGACGGCGACCACGAAGTTCTGCACCGAGTACCAGAAGAGCTTGCCGTCGCCGTTGGACGAGGACTCTTCCAAGTCCTGCAGCGATATCATGACGAACTGGCACTGCCGCTCGACTTCCCTCTGGAATTGCCTCAGTAAATGCTTCTCCATGACCCCTCGCGATCTCTTGGTGTGGTGGTGCCGTAATGTACCAGTAACGCTATTGCCCCGGGATGACTCCCTCGGCCACCTTCTTTAGGGTCTCCAGGTCCGCGGCGTGGATGTAGCGACGCCTCACCTCGACGGCACCGCCGTCCCTGAGCCGGGCGAACGCCCGGGTCACCGCCTCGCGGTTCGCCCCGATCATGGTGCCGAGGTGCTGGTGGGTGTAGCGGGTGGGTATCTTGTACCCGTCGCTGGTTCTGATGCCCTGGGTCTCGACGAGTTCCAGGATCAAGCCCGCCAGCCGGGCCGGCACCTCCTTGAGGCCGAGACCCTCCATGCGGGCCTCGTATGAGGCCAGCCGCTCGCTCAAGAGGTGCACGAGCTGCAGTCCCACGGCCGGTTTGTCCAGCACGAGGCGCTCGACGTCGGCCCGGCACATCGCGCTTATCTCGGATTCCTCCATGGCCTGGGCGTAGGAGGCGCGCAGCCGCTGGCCGGTGAGCGCCATCTCCCCAAAGACGGTCCCGCTCTCGAAAACGGCGAGCGTGAGCTCCCGGCCCTCGGGCAGGGCCCGGTAGATGCGGACCCGCCCGCTCTGGAGCACGAAGAGCGTCTCCGAGAGGTCCATCGGGGTGTAGAAAACCTCGCCGGCCCCGACCTTGGTGTTGAGGTTCTGCCAGTTGATCTTCTCGATCTCTTCCCACGAGAGCGGCTCGAAGACGTCAACCAGGCTGAGCAGCCTGACGTGGTCTGCTCCCACCGCGTTCTCCTGCCCCAACCCCGTCATGGCCCAACCCCGAATATGTCCGGCCGGACACCCGGCCGGTACGCGCCCCTGTCGCCCGTTCTCGTAGACATGACATCAATCTAGCAGATAGGGCAAGCGACTCCAGCCGCGCCGAACCCGAAGACGGCTTGGGTCTTGGCTGGCGAAGGAGAGCGCGGCGTGCCAGCCGCGGGGCCGGACGCCCGGGACGGCGCCGTGCGACGGGCCCCCGGTCTGACTTTGACGCCGGACGAGATCCCGCAATCACCGGCGGGGGCGCCCCGGCCTTCGCGACGCTGCGTCAGCCCCTGTACGGGTCGTGCCGGGAGTACTCTTCGACGGCGTGGTCGAGGTACTCCTTCTCTTCTTGGACGAACCGGCCGATGGCCCGCCTGAAGGCAGGGTGCCTGAGGTCGTGGGCGCTGTAGGTGAGCGTGGGGAGGAAGCCGCGCGCGAGCTTGTGCTCGCCCTGGGCCCCGGCCTCGAAGAGCTTGATCCCCCGCCCGATGGCGAACTCGATGGTCTGGTAGTAGCAGAGCTCGAAGTGCAGGTTCCTCCGCTCCTCGACCGCCCCCCAGTGACGCCCGAAGAGCGCCCCGTCCTTGTAGAAGTTGATGGTCCCCGCCACCGGCCGCCCCCTCCCGTCTCTTGCGAGCACGAAGAGCAGGCGGTCCTTCATCGTCCGGAAGACCTCCCCGAAGAACTGCCTGTTGAGGTAAGGAGAGCCCCACTTCCTGTCGGCGGTCGACATGTAGAAGCGGTACATCATGTCCGCGTGCTCCGGCCGCAAGGCGTCCCCGGTCAGCCGCTCTATTGTCAGGTCCTCGTCGAGCTGGCGGCGCTCGCGGGAGATCTGGCGCCGCCGCTTGCTCGTGAGCGCCCCGAGGTAGTCGTCGAACGAATCGTGCCCGCGGTTGCGCCAGTGAAACTGCAGGGAATGCCGGACCGCGAACCCGCGCTCCTCGAAAACCCCGAGATCCCCCTCCGGCACGAAGAGCGCGTGCGTCGAGCTCGCCCGGTTCTCCTCGCCGACCTCCTTTGCCGCGTCGAGCAGGACCCTCGTCACGGCCTCCCGGTCGGCGCCGGGACCGACGAGCACCTTGGGACCGGTCGCCGGCGTGAAGGGGACGGCGGCTACCAGTTTCGGGTAGTAGGCCATCCCGTTCTGGTGGTAGGCGTGCGCCCACTCCCAGTCGAAGACGTACTCGCCGTAGGAGTCCGTCTTGAGGTAGAGGGGCATGGCGCCCACGAGCCGCCCGTCCTGCTCGCATACGAGGTGGACCGGCGACCACCCACTGCCCCTTCCCACGCTCCCGGACCTCTCCAGGGCGTCCAGGAACTCGTAGTCGAAGAACGGGAAGTCCGGCGCCTCCAGCGGGCGCCAGGCCTCCTCGCCCACCCCCTCCACGGCGTCGATGAGCCCGACCCGCATCGTCCCGGCGGCAGAGATGGTTCTAGAACCCGATCTTCCTGTCCGGGTCGGCCTTCTCGGGCGCATCCCCAGCGCCCTCCACAGGTCCCTCATCCAAGTATTCTACGCCGCCCATCAGCATCTGCGGCTTCACGTCGAGGCCGAGGGCGAGCTTGCGGATCGTGGAAGGGTAGGCCCTGCGCTGGCCCGTCTCGAGCTTCGAGATCGTGTCCCTCGCAACCCCGCTCCTGTCCGCCAACTGCTCCTGACTCATCACCGCCCGCACCCTGAGCACCCGCAAACGATCCGGCTCCACCGTCTCTACCTCCAAAACGCTGCAAAAAACTTGCCGAAACACTACATCAATGTTACTCTCGTGCAAGTATAGCCCGTAGGCGAGAGAGAGGTGGACTGTACGATGGGTTCAGATCCTAGGCTGGTAATCCCGTACGTGA